>NZ_CAXUBY010000008.1:0-104652 GCF_964249515.1 Eubacterium sp. 3_1_31 | reverse complement strand
GGAGTTTTATTTTTAAAGGCTCATCGCTAAAGCTCTACGGAACCCCCAGACTATCTGGGGGTTTTCTCATACAAAAATGAGGGAGTGACTTATCTTCACTCCCTCTTTTTTATCATCATTTTATCGAAAACCAACGAATTTCCGTGGCCGCTAGGGTAAGAGCATAACTTTCCCTATCTGTATATACCGTAGTCGTCTGTTCTTCATATGTGTTATTCACGACACAATAGCTTTGGGTATTTGGATATACATTGACCTCCACATTAGGATTTTCACTGTACCATGTCTTGATTTCATCCTCTTTGCCAGCCGCATAAAATAAACAGCGATATAACAATCGAGCATTTTCAAAGCTGAATGGCAATCCGCGCAAATAAACACTGCGTCCCTTTCCATACGTATTGGCCGCAAACATGATATTATGACGGTCATCTTTTAAAACCGTGGTTCCATTTAATGCATATATATTTTTTACTTCTTCACCAAAATCGATCGTCTCAGCAAAGTTCTCCGTTAAGAAATGCTCTTTCTCTTCCCAGTTGTATTTATCCGTAGACAAAGAGAATCCTAATTCTTTATCGACGCCTAAGACATCATAGAGTTGGAAGAAATGACCATTGCGCTGATAAGCTGTTGGCTCTCCAACACCGATAAAGCCGCCACCGTTGTATACAAAGCGACGCATTGCTTCGATGATACGTGGGTCAGCCCAATACTCGCCACCACTATAGGCAGTATAAGCGTCTCCGGCATTGATAATAACACCGGCATCATCTAAAACATGCGGATCCTCTAGAATATCATCAAAGCTGATGAATGAAACATCAAATGGCATACCGCTTAAAGCCTCTAATACACCGGAATAAGAATAAATCTCTTTATACCATAATGCATGCGCCACCATATGGGTACCCCAGCTGCGCACCTTTCCCCATGCATTTAATATCGTCACTTTAAATGGCATACAATAAGGCTTTGCCCCATGTACATGATCATATAACTCACGGAATTCATCACAAACATGTGTGATATACTCCACAAAATCAGGGAACTGCAAAGCCAGTTTCAAATAACCGCCATAACCAATACGATCCAATGGAGAACGTAAAATAGCACGTCTTGCGGTTACCCAATTGACCTTAGCTTCCTGAATAGGATCGCCGCCTTCACAGAAGACATCCGGGAAGAAATATGGTAAAAATCTTCCTTCGGTATACTTCACACCAGGAATATCCGAAATCAAACGTAAGGTCGTACCATTGCCAACAGAACCAACAACAGCATCAATTCCTAAGTCCTTGAAATATGGTCCAAATGGTTCTGTACCAATCCAATGATCGCCCAAAAACATCATGGCCTCTTTTCCTTCTTCATGCGTAATATCGACAAATTGTTTTACCAGTTCGGCAACCTCACGCATCTGGAAGTTCATAAAGTCTTTATATTCTTTCGTAGGTACGCAGAAGGTTGAATTATGGTAGCCTTGCGAAATGATATATTCCGGACGGAATTTGTATCCGACTTCCTTTTCAAATTGTTCCAAAATATATGGGGATACACTGGCACTATAACCAAACCAATCCACAAATTTCTCTTTTGCTTCTTCATTAAACATCAGGGTAAACTGATGGAAAAACGTTGTATAACGAATCACATCGACTTCCGGATGTTCCTTACACCATGAACGTAATTTTGCTAAGACATACGCTTGCGTTTTCGGCTGACGAACATCATAGGTCATCTGATGCTCCTCATCTTTCCAATCATTGGTTATCGCATTATACATATGTACTGGATCCCATATTACAAAAGCCAGAAAGCTTACGGTATAAGCATGAAAAGGAATTGCCTCTTGAATGACGACCTCACCACATTCTTCCTCATACAGCCATTGTCCATAAGGAATGATGTCACCACTTGTACGATCAATTACTTCCCACCAGCGACTGATGTCATCAATCGTATTAACTTTTAATTGTTTTTCGTAATAATGTTTCATTAATGGAATGCGTAGAGTTGAAGTGGATGCTGTCATGAAATCACTCATCAGATACATCTGCTGGATTTCTTCCGGATGTGCTGTGGCCCATGCATTATCTTTGCGGGTCGTATAATAAGTCGCATACTGTTTCACATCCAAGTCACTCAATTCCTTTGGCATGTTGGTACCATCGCAATCGCGAATGGCGTCTGCGCCCCATAAATCAATGATGCGCAGGGTGTCTTCAATTACATCTACATCGGTCGGCACGGTTACACGGCCTTTGTTCGTTTTCATAAACGTCCTCCTTGTGTTATCTGACAACATTGTATGTATTCCCTATAGTCTTGTCAAATGACCTAATCCTTCATTTTCTCCATTTTTGTAACAAGATTTCTAAAAAAAGAATCGATTTATCGAGCTTTTTCCTCTTCATTTTGATTTTTTTAGATATATTGGCAAGTTTGTTTTTTTAACAATATCTTGTCAACTATGATTTTTTTCTATATAATGGTAAAAAAGGGAGGACAGATCATGAGTATTCAGCGTTATCAGATGGAAGATGTGCCTCGTTTAGATAAAATGTCTTATCGTCTTTTGTATATTTCTACATCACGCTATGAAGGGGACTGGCACAGTACGCCACATGCGCATCATTGCACCGAACTATTTTATGTAATCCGCGGCAAAGGAAGCTTTCTTGTCAATGATAATGTGTTCGATGTATGTGAAGATGACATGATCATTGTCAACCCAAACGTCGTACATACTGAGATGAGTCGTGGTGATTCCCCATTAGAATACATCGTATTGGGAATTGAAGGATTGCAGTTCACCAGCTTTTCTGAACAAGAAGATGAAGAGGAAGAAGAAAAAGATTATAGTGTACATAACTATTATGAATTTAAGCATGAAATCCTGTTTTATTTGAAGACCTTATTACAAGAGATGGAAGAAAAAGACAACAACTTTGAAGTTGTCTGTCAAAACTTATTAGAAGTACTAATTATTGATATGGTTCGTCGTACGAAAGCAAATTTGTTGATTGCGCCTGCAAAAAAAGTGGCCAAAGAATGCCGCTTTGTGGAACAATACATCAACAATCATTTCCGTGAAGAAATATCCCTCGAATTACTAAGTGAAAAAGCCTTTATGAACAAGTTTTATCTCGTACATGCTTTTAAACAATACAAAGGAATCTCTCCCATCAACTATTTGATACAATTGCGAATCAAAGAGGCGAAAGAGCTTTTATCGACAACCAATTATTCCATTTCCCAAATTTCCGAATCAAGCGGGTTTTCTTCCCAATCCTATTTCTCACAAGTATTTAAGAAAGAAACCGGCATGACGCCGAATGAATATCGAAAAACCGTTCACTAACCTATGTACAGATGGTAAAACACCATCTGTTTTTTTTACAATTGTTTACTGCCCCCTTTTGCCTGCAATTGTAATACATTTGTATCAAAGCTCACAATGCGCTTTTCTTCTCTACGCCAACGTTTCATGCCTAACTGGATCAGTTCCTCTAACAGTTTTGTAAAAGTCAGACCACTGGCTTCCCATAAATAATACGCTAAAGAACCCGGAATAGAATTAATCTCATTGACATAAATATCTTTCGTATCCGCATTCATCAAAAAGTCAATACGGACAACCCCTTCCGCCTGCAGCGCTTGAAAGCTTGCCAATGCATAGGACGTGATTTCTTGCGCTTCTTCTTTTTCTAAGGAAGCCGGTACGCGACGATTGGTACCAGCCATTCCTTTACTTTTCGCATGTCCTTCATATTTGTCCTGAAAGGATAAAATTGTATCCTGTTTTACAACTTCTTCTAGGACACTGCATTTGGCATCTTCCATATCCCCTAACACAGATGCGTTTATTTCTCTTAATGGGGTGATCACCTTTTCAATGACGATCTTATCATCATATTGAAATCCCTCTTCCATCGCTTTCTTTAATTCCTGCGCATTTTGTACTACCGCAATCCCAATACTACTGCCAAGATTGCTTGGTTTTATGATCATCGGATAGCCAAGGCGCTGTGCTTTCGCAAAGAATGCTTCCTCTAATGGCTCTTGTTTCCACCAATAAAACCATGGTACTAAAGGTAACCCTTGATCTTGCAGGATCATTTTCATAGCTACTTTATCTTGTCCTAAAGCACCGGATAATACACCACACTGCGCAAACGGTACATGCAAGGTCTTTAAAAAGCCTTGAAAGCTTCCATCCTCTCCGTTTGTCCCATGTAAAATCGGCAGTACAAAGTCAATTACGCGAGATGTTTTCCAAAAGTGATGTTTTTTCCATTGCATCAACACCCGTTGATGTTCACGTACAAGCTGAACTTCATAATTTTCCTGCGTAACCTTTGTTAAATCTTGAAATACCTCCGTTTTTTGAAATGAGGCATCACTATACATTCTTCCATCCTTGGCAATATATAAAGGTACGATTTCATAAGCATCTGGAAAAGCCGCAATTGCCTGCATTGCTGAAAGGATACTGATCTCATGCTCAACGGAAACACCGCCAAAAGCTATGGCAACACTTAATTTCATAACATCCATCCCTTTCCTATTCGCATATTTCAGTCTATGCAATAGCAGGATAGGCGTTACGCAATCCGCTTAGTGGTTAAAAGCGTCCGGCAAATCATTTTCTAATAAAACATAGGCGTCCTTTTCTTTAATCTGTTGTAAACAGGCAAAGGCTTCTTGAATATTCGTTACGACATGCAATCTTTCTATCGGAAACTTCTTAGCGATTAAGCCTTTTTTTATTTTTTCGGTCTGTGTTGGGCCTACCAATATAACATCATCTACACATGCAGCCATATAAGCTCCCAGCAGTTCATTTTCTTTATCCTGTGCATACCCCAAGTCAATCAGACCGGGGGTAATGATGATACGCTGTTGGGGCATTTCTCTTAACACATCCAACGCATAACGAGCCCCCTTGGGATTGGCATTATATGCATCATCAAGCAGTGTATAATCCGCCATCTGTTTCTTTTCTAAACGATGGGTTACATAAGGCAGCTGTTCACATTGCTTACCCAAAGCATCCCAGGACATTCCTAATTGATGTGCTACCGCAACCCCACAAGTGATATTCATCAGATTATGTTCCCCTAACAAACGGGTATGAAAAACATGAGCAACGGCCTTATGCGTAATGGTAAAACGGCTGCCTTCTTCATCATAAGAAACATTTCCATACCGATAATCTGCTAACATATCCTTACCAAACCAGATGACACGGCAATGAACACGTAATGGATAAGAACGTATCCATTCATTATCCGCATTTAAAAATCCTATTCCCTGTCTGCCTAATTGCTCAATCATCTGCATTTTTTCATGCAAAATGTTTTCCATACTATGAAACGTAGCCAAATGCTGTTGGCCAACGGCTGTTACAATACCATATTGGGGTCTGACAAACTTCATCAGCTCTTCAATCTCATGAACATGATCGGCTCCCATTTCGCATAGAAACAGCTCATGCAGTGGCTGTAGATATTCCAAGATGGTCTTTGTAATTCCCATGCGATTATTATAGGACTGTGGAGTCGCCAAGGCATACCAATCTTCTTTCATCAGCTGGTACAATACATTTTTCACACTTGTTTTCCCATAACTTCCTGTAATACCTATGATACAAAGATTTTCATGATCCCGCAGTTTTTTCGCTGCTTTCTGCATATAAGACTGTTGGATAAAGCGCTCGATAGGTAACATGATACATGCCGATACAAGAATAAGCACCCATGGCAAAAAGTAGAGGTATGGCGTAAAGAAAATCTGCCAAAAGATATTGCCATACTGTTGCAATACCCATAAAATCACAAACATCAGGAAAAGTTGCATCCCATATAACCGTTTTGCTCTTGGCGTAAATACCAACGGCTTGCGATATTCACTTTGTTCTTCTTTGCGCCACATCAAGTAACCATATATCAATAGCAACATGCTTAATAACAGCTGGGGAAATTGATCGTTTGAAACAAAAAATAAACCATATATCAAAAAAAGCAACAATACTGTCTTCACCAAATGTTTGCGCAGCACATATAACTGTTGTTTCAGCCATGGCAGATAGCGATCATTGCGATAGCGATTTTGCTGGAACATATGCAGACTTTTTTTCAAGGGCACAAGCACAAAAAACAGATAACTACATAGCATGAAGGTTTTCATGAGATGCCCTCCAGAAAAGCATCCACAATAGCCTTAAAGCGAAGACTTTGATGAAAGTATGCAAAGTGATCATCTTTGGCTAATGTCACAAGGGTCGCATGCGGCATCAATGTTTCCATCATTTTTCCCATCCATAAAGGCGTTTGTTCATCTTGTTCCCCCCATACTAAAAGCGTTTCAACTTTTATCTTCGCTAATTCCGGTGTAATATCATCATTCACACTTTTTACCAGCACACTGCGCATGATATCACTAGCCTGTTGATAATCAACACTGCCCATTTGTATCTGACGATGCCATTTTTTCATGAACTTATAACTATACACACGGATATAATAAGAAATCCCATGTTTTTTACGTATGCCGGCAGCTCCGGTTAAGATCATTGCCTGAAGCGGATATTGCAATGCATAATGAAATGCGATGCGGGCGCCAAAGGAATGGGCAATAATGATCGGTTGATTTATTTCATAGTAATCACATAGCTCATGCATGGCACTCGCATATTCCTTGAGGTCCCAAGCATGATCGGGTTCTTCACTTTCACCAAACCCCGGTAAGTCTAAATTGACAACTTTATAGTGCTCACATAAATGATCTTGGAGAAATTTCATCATATAGGCATTTTGGCCCCATCCATGTAAGAGGAGAATGCCCTGCCCTTCTCCTTTTACGGTGACATTTAACTTACAATTATGAATCCTGCACATACACATCCTCCATTCGTTTCAGTATATGAAAAAAGGAACATGTTTAGACAATATTTTCTTATCCATACGAAAAAAACTCTATGAACATATCGTGTTCACAGAGTTTATTTTCACACAAACAAATAATTATCGTCCTTTTTTAGTTTCTGTTTTGGGTTTATTAATACGGAAAATAACACCATCGGCTGTATTTTCTCCACATACCTCATAATGATTCGCGTTAACGACTTTGGATACGATACTTAATCCTAAGCCAAACTTACCGCCTTGCCCTTTTTCATATGGTTTAAAGAGTACTTTGATACGATCTTCATCCATACATGGACCATCATTGGCAATCGTCAAACCTTCTTCTTCACTCAAGTGAATGTCGATGGTCGTTTTCGCATAACGCAATGCATTTTCTAAAATATTTTCCACGGCAACGCGCCAAGGTTCGGCCAATCCATCAAACCACACTTCTTCCAAATCTGTCTGAATGGTGATTTCCGGCTTTATGAATTTGGTATTTTGCACAACTGTTTCCACGATTTCCTGCATATTGCTGGAAATACCTTCACAATCCTGTGAAATCAGATATTCAACACGATTCATGAACAACAAGGAATGTACTTTTGCCTCTAAACGATCCGCATTTTCAATGATAACATCAACACTTTTCTCCAAGGTATCGTATGGATAAATACCATCCTTGATACTTTCTCCATAAGATTTAATCGTCGCAATCGGTGTCTTTAAGTCATGTGATATATTGTGAATCATTTCTTCCTTCGTCTTTTCCTGACGCAATAACTCATCTCGCATGCTGACCAGAGCATCCGCCAATTCCCCGATTTCATCCTTGCGATTTACATGCAGCTCGGCATCTTTTCCCAGTTTCACACGTTCAATATAATTACGTATCTGATTCAATGGATGAATGAGCGTAATGACCCACATCATTAATACGATAAAGAAGAAACCAACGACGATTACCGTGATATAGACAACACTGTTTACTAAAACATTTTCCAGCTTATCCATATTATCGCTATAGGTTTTAGAAATCAAATACTGTTTATCTGTGATGCGCAAAATACTGTAATAAGAATCCAGATCATTGCTGGCATTCTTAAAGATTCCATGATATTTTTCCAAATTTCCTCGCATGACCTTAAGCAAATCATTGCGAATCTGTTCCCATTCCCGACTGTTTGTATCAATATTTTTTTCTGCCGGGGCAATCAAGATAGGAGTATCGCCATTTTTGATCATGACCGGATAATTTTCAATATTACTGGCATTGCTGTACGCATCCAGCGTTGCATTTGCACTGATCAAAGTACTTTGTGTATCATCTAGCGATTTAAATATCTGTTCTTTAATTGCGTTATTAACACTGCCATTGACATATACAAAGAAGAAGACCGCAAAAAAAGTAACGAAAAAGAAAATCAGCGCAAACAGCTGTTGTGTTAAAGACAGCTGTTTAATGAATTCATTAAAGCGTTTCATTAGCCTAAACGATAACCATAGCCATAAATCGTATGAATGTTCAGATTCGGCAGTTTCTTACGCAAGCGACGCAGCGTATCATCAACGACACGATCACTTCCATAATAGTTTTCTTCCCATACATTCGTTAAGATGGCTTCACGGTTAAATGCCATACCTTTATTTTTAATAAACATCATTAACAAATCAAATTCCTTAGTGGTTAAATCAATTTCTTTTCCACCGTCAAAAACCTTGCGTTGTTCTTCATCAAGTTCATACCCATCTACCATGATGCGGTTATTATCATTACGATAGACGCGCTTCATCACATTGTTCACACGTAAAACCAATTCCTTTGGTGAAAAAGGTTTTGTGATATAATCATCACTTCCTTTTTCCAATCCAATGATACGGTCAAATTCTTTATCACGTGCTGACATAAAAATAACCGGGATATCTTTTCCCTGTAAACGGATTTCTTCAATTAAGTCAAACCCGCTCTTATCATCCAGCATGATATCCAAGATCCATAAGTGTACATCATCGTCACCGACATGGGCACTGGCCTCTTCATACGTATAATAGGAACGAACCTCATAGCCTTCTTTTTTTAAATATTGATTCACTAGGTCGTTGATTGCTTTTTCATCTTCGACCACACAAATTACTTTTTTCATAAGACTTCACCTCTTTCCTTTATTTTAGACCAAATTATGTGAAAAAAAAAGGGATTTTGAAATGTCCCTTAAGTTTCACATAAAATAACATCAGTTTTTATGGTTTTTCCTATAAATCAAATAGCCAAAAGCATAAAACATAAAAAAAGTCTTTTTTTTATCCTATTTTCCCTATTTATAGAAAAACTTCAAAATACCACATCACCCCAAGGTGAATGCCCCTTTCATTCACCAAATATAGATGATGTGTTTTGTTTTTTCTATACTTACAGATGCTTTCTTTCCCTTTGCCATTGTCTCCACCCAAATCCTAGTAGCATTAACATACCGCCCCAAAGAAGATAATGGTTTTTTCCTGTAAATCCGGTATCTGGTATGGTCTGCTGTTGATAATTGGGCAAATGATAAGATGCTGTGGAAGATTCTTTCTTAAAGGCTGGAGTACCCGTAACATTCCCCACGATTCCCGTTACTTTAAATTCTTTTTCTTGTGTATCATAGCATAACTTCCACGATCCATCCGGCAATAAGTATCCACTCGGTGCTTTGTATTCCATCAACCGATATTCTTTATCTATGGAGAGTTCCGAAAATGTCACATTTCCATCGCCTGCTGAAATCACACGTTTCTTAGCCTTCCAGCAAGCAGATGAGGAAATCAAATTACCATTGTTGTCGACCTTTAATTGCTCATTTGTATGATCATGAGAAGTACTTGTACAGTTCAATTCATAAATGCCAAAACTTGCATTTGCTAAGGGGACATCATTCATTGTCGTTTTGGTAAAGGTAAAATCAGCTGTCTTCTTTATCGTATTCATAAATATCACATGATTTTCGCCCTTTTCAATTACACCATTGATTTTATTATCATAATATATTGTTTCATCATTCACTTTTATGGATACGTTATAGTTATTACTTTGTTCTGAATCTAGTGTTTCCTGAATAAAATATTTCTCATTAACATCAATCGAAGGAAAGACCAGTTTTTCTTTATGCTTTAATTCGGCATTTAAAATACCATAAGAAGTGGTGATATCTTTTTGCTTAGAACCATCGGCATTATATATTGTAGCGCTATATTTCTTTGAAACGGCATCTTGGAACATGACTGTAAACTTAAACGTTTCATTTTGATTATCACCGATTACCTGTTTTTCAATTTCTAAAGATGTCGCTTTTTGATCCATTACTTGTATAACGGTTTGTTCCATAAAAAGACCTGCTACATTTTTACCATTCAAGTTAAATTTGTACATAGTATCTGTGCCGCTATAACGTTGTTCTACCTGAAGTTTTCCCCAACCGCTATCCGTTTGTAAAAAGGATGGACCACTCTCTACATCATAAATCCCATCAGTATTGCTAGCGTGATATTTCAAATTCGTGGTTTGCGGTTGTTTTATATACGTACCCGTAAATGTATCTGCGGTTGATAATTGCATTTTCATATCTTGAAGTGTCGTATCGATATCATCTGCTTGCGCATAAGGTAGAAAGCTTGCGATGACATTTTTTATATGCTTTTTCACAAGAATTCCATCATCTTGTTTTTTTGCATTCGCAAACACGCCTTGATCCGTTACCTTGATTTCAACGATTTCTTCATTCAAATCATAGCCTAGCGGAGCTTTCGTCTCCTTCAAATAATATGTTCTTCCACTTAACAAAGGCTGATTTAGCGCTCCAAAGCAGGCCTGTCCCTTTGCATCTGTTGTTTGCTGCTCATAAGGGATATCCTTAACAATTGTGATCGTACCATTTTCATTCTTAATATTGTCTTGGTCATAAAGCGTGAATTGAGCATCGGCTAATGCTTTGCCATCCACATTAACTTTTTCAACACTGAATTGGTTTCTTTTGTTTGTTAAGACAATAGTAGAGGAATAGCATACCTCATCTGGCAATTTGGAAAAGCCATTCAAACAATTGCCCGCATGATCACAAAGTCGTATGTAAGTATCATATCGTGGAAGAGGTGGTGGTGTTGGCATGACTTCCCATACCATATTCGTGCTGGTGTAATTGTATGGCAAATCCATGATTGCCTCATACGTATTATCTGCTCCTAAGGATAATACTATTGGATTAGCCTGATATGCCTCTGCGTACTTACCTTCGCCCTGTGTACTGGTACTTTTCCATGTTTTTGATGTTGTTTGATAGAGCAACCTTCCTGTATCCGTATCTTCAATAAAAGCAGCCACATTCGGGTATTGCGCCTTGTTATTATCAATTTCGCTGTTCTTGTTAAAACGGATCTTTTGTTTCACTTGTGTGATAGCACCACTTTCCCATTGGTTCTTCACAATAAAATATGGATGATCTGTATCACCGATAAGTGCTAGATGTACATCCGCTGCTTTTTGATAACCAGCAGGAGCCTGTTCTTCTTTTAATACATAATACTTACTTTTGGCACGTAAAGCGGCTAAGGTTAGATCGGTATTCACGTTAGGATCTACGCTAATGTTACCTTTTGTATCGGTGATGCCTGTAAATACAGGTGTATCCTGCTGAATCGCATAGGAACTATCTGCGACATACAATGAATAGGTCGCATTTGCTATTGGTTTCCCTGTATCATCAATCTTTTTTAAATCCCATGTTTCATAAGGCTTTATCCAATTTACATTTAGATTTAGCGATACAAAATCCGTAACCGTAATCGTTCCTTCGGTCTGATTATTTCCACCAGGCGAAAAAGCAAGTGGTGCATATCGGTATAAATTTTCGCCCTTCAAATTCTTATACTGTTTATTTTCTAAATCTATGCGCTTAGTCTCTAAATAAAAACTCTGTCCACCATATACCGTTCCGGTTCCACCCGTCTGTGTTTGCCCTGTTGTTGTGTTATGAAGTGTTACCCCATCTTCTAATGGAATATATACAGCAACTTTGCTTACCGCTTGCAGCGTAATCGTATTGGTTCGTTGTATTTTGCTGTTTGGATCATAGGTAGCTTGCAAGGTATCCGTGTTAAACTGCAAGATACTTGGTGATGGATAGCTAGTAATTAGATTGTATACGCCTCTTAATCCAATACCATGCTGATCCCACCAATCAAATCCATGTCCCCCATACAAGTCACCACTATAAGCATAGGATGCCAAAATATGGGTGTAAAGATAAGCAATATCTTCCGTTTCCGTAAGGAATACGGATTGTCCCGCACCCCCATAGGCATAATATAAAACTTTTAAGAGATTATCATTATTCACTACCGTCGTCTCATAATTACCATTAGGAGGTGTATTTTTACTTGCCTCCAGACAATATGCAAGTTTCCCGTCAATGGTTCCCATGACCGTACTCCAACTGCCTAACCAGGAAGGATAATAAATCTCTCGAATACGTACAAAGGAGGAAACACCTCGTGGTTCAGCAACAGCCACGTTTTTATCTGTATCATCTTCTCCATCCTTTTGCTTTACTATCGCATGTTTCTGTCCATCTGTTGCCATGTTCTTAGTGGTTGGTTCCTCACTTTTCGCAAAAGCGATATGATCCATAGTAGAAAAAGAAAAAAGCAATAACATAGCAAAAAGTATTCGTTTCCATTTTCTTACCATCTCTTACCTCCTCTACTCTCCTTCGTTCTATGCTTTTTTATTGAAATACATCCTTTTCGTTTAGCACATAACAATAAGAAGATTACAAAACCACCTAGCATACTCATCGTATGAAAAATCTGTTCTTTTTGAATCCATTCTTGACTTGTTTCATATACCTCACTACGTTGTTTAATAGTTCCTTTATGCTCCCCTTTTCTTTCACAGTACACGACATAACGCTGGGTATTGTTCGGATAAGGATGACAGGTAATAAGCGTCACCATATCGCTAGAATCTACAATCTTTACCGCATCAATATCTTTGGGTAAGATGACAACAATTTTCCTTACCGTATACGTTAATGTACGCCAAGGATTGGTGATATGAATATCATCATTGATCTTTAATTTTTCTATATCGCGAAACATAGATGCTCCAGCATATCCACCCCGATGTGCAGCAATAACGCTATTTGTATTTTCGCCACCTATCGGCATACTCGTTTGCGACAGGATTGCAGCGCCTTTGGCGAGATGCTCTTTGCTGGCACCGATGTACAAAGGCAGCTTAATCTTCATGCGTGGTATTTCAAGATAGCCAAATACATTCATAGGAAGGCTTGCCATCTCTTTCGAAAAGATGTTTTCCTCATAACTCCAAGCATCCTTCAGTCCAATCTGTTTTTCTTCATAAATTTGCTTATTATAACGTTCTACTTTCAAATACATATTTTTCGTAATAAGCTTTTTATTCGCTTCAAAGCTATCCAGACATTGTCTAGTTTCCATGCGAAAAGATAGATGTTTCATATCAGGATATAACAACAAAGCAAAGCCGCCGATACATAGCAAGATGGCTAAAAAAGCTATTAAATAGCTAATGTTTCTTTTTTTCATATGCCCGATATCCTTTTTTTAATGCGAAGAAAGCAATACCACCGACAAATACGATCACATATTCCAATTTCCAATTATTTTCTATCCTAATTTCCTTTTCTTGCTCATTTTTATACGCAATACGCCTTCCCCTTACCAATAAGCGATGTGTATTTACGCCATAGGGCGTACAAGTCATTAATGTGATCAGATCTTTTTTACTCTCAAAATGAATGTACTTCATATCCTCAGGTTTGATTATTTGAATATCATCAACTTCATATGCATGCACCTGATCCAGTACATGGATATAAAACAGATCATGTTTTTTCAATTCATCCAAGCGTGAGAATAATTCGGCACTAGGTAAGCCTCGATGAGCGCATATCATCGCATGGTTCCCTTTTCCTCCAATCGGAAGAGATGTCATTTCCAGATGGCCGCCTCCCTTACGCAATACCTTTTCTGCCGTTCCATGATAAATCGGCATATGAACATTCAATTTTGGTATACGAAGATAACACATGACACCATCTTCGCTAAGCCGCAAAACATCTTCATAATTGTTCGGTAAGACAAAACCGCTCCCTAAAACAAAGGGATCATGTACAGGTTGTCCTATTAAATTCTCATTATATATCTTAGCTTTTTCCCATTCTTTTTCTATTTCCTCTTTACTTGCAGTATTCATTTTCGCATCATAGGTCTGTATAACATTCCATTGCTTTTTTTCTGCGATGTAATTGCTAATAGCGGGATATAGAAAAATGGCAGCACCTGTAATAAACAATATCACAGGTGCCAGGAAATAAACACGGTTCCATCTTTTTCTCTTCATTCAGATAAAACCTTAAAAAGCTTAATGAAGGTTACTTTCTTTTTTTCGCATCGTGATCACAAGCGTAGCAGCCCCAATCATTAATCCCAATCCTAAGATGGTAAACAACATGGTGCCCATACCACCTGTCACTGGCAAATCAAAGCCTTTTCCATTTATGACCGTAAATTCTAAAATAATATCATTGATTTTCACTTCTTCACCTAATTGGATAGAACCGGTCTTAGTAACACCAGAGCCAGCATCCAACATACCGTTTGGTTCACTGTCAATCAACGTAAGCGTGATTTCACCATTAGGAAGCACATAGCCGCCATTTGGTGCCTTTGTTTCTTTTAAGATAAATTCACCTGTTGCGATTCCTTCCACCTGCAGCGTACCGGAAGCCCCAGTTGTTAATACTGTTGTTTTTCCTGTTTCAGAAGCTTCTGCTAAACGGTATTCACCATCTGCCATTTTGATAAAGGATAATGCCTCGCTTCCATTCTTTTTCTTTACTTCAAATTCTGCACCTTGCAGATTCGCATTATTTTCTCCGACCTTATGTAAGATAAATCCATAAGAGCGTGCTACGACCTGAGTACTGCCTCCATAATTGAAAGGACCA
The DNA here is from genome assembly GCF_964249515.1 of Eubacterium sp. 3_1_31. Lineage (NCBI taxonomy): Bacteria > Bacillati > Bacillota > Clostridia > Eubacteriales > Eubacteriaceae > Eubacterium > Eubacterium sp. 3_1_31. The sequence goes on along the minus strand of NZ_CAXUBY010000008.1, from coordinate 89,720 downwards.
TTCACAAAGGCATTATTAATCAAGGCATATTCAACATTCTTATTCACTGTTCCCGTATATCTCAAATATACCATTTCTCCACCATGGGCAGCTACGAAAGCATCCTCAAAACGTACTGAGAAAGTTGCATCTGCAGTTGGCGTTTCATATTTTGTAAACCCTGTTGTAAGCTGCGTTGTGCAAGCTTCATCTGCATATACTTTTACATCCTTGTTATATGTCAAACCTTCTGGAAATTTATCGCCAACATTGACATATCTGTTTTCAACATCTGGTGTATAAGCAGGGATCGTGGCACTGATCGTATACGTAAGCTTCTGCCCCACTTCAACTGTCTCATCATCAATTGTTTTATCAATCGTACCATCTGAAGACTTTAAAGATACGGTAGTGTTTTTCAGATTCCAAACTCCATTGTCAAACGTTGGGGTTAAAATCGCTGTAGTTGGCTTATAAATACGAGAAGAATATTTTCCCGGTGCGGATGGCTCTGGTGTAGCTAACACAAGATATCCCCCCATGTTAGAATTCGGAAATGCTACACTACCATCTGATTTTTGCGATGCGGTTACCCCTAAATCTAAAGTACCATTTCTAATATCTTTTGCCATGGTCTGCCAGAATTCATCCTGTTTTGCAGTATCCATAGAACCGTTAAATTCATCCGTTACAGCATTATGGATATCACCAGTTTTCGCTATGTAATTTGTACCATGGGCATTATCATATGCTTTTACCCATTCCATAACATCCGGATGCCATAAATACATAGGATTCTTTGGTGTATTGGTTGTACTATCTACATCCACACCGATAACCTTATATAATTCAACATTCGTATCACCTTTTATACCTGAAACAGTAATCATAGCTGTTGAAGATGGCGTAATAGCAGCTTTTACATTACCGTAGCCAATTGGCACAATCATGAGTAACATAACAAATATTGCCATCATTTTTGTAAATTTCGTTTTCATCATTCCTTACCTTTCCTTTCTGAATAATTTGTATGATCTAAAACATAAATTTGTTTTTAGCCTCCCTCCCTTCTGGTTCGATAACGGTACATCCCAAAACCTCCAAGCATTAGAAGAATACCTCCTATTACATAAGCGATTGTATTTCCGCCATGCCCTGTGGAAGGCAAATCATTAGGCTGATAATTCGGCAAACGATAGTCTGCTGAAGACATATTTATTTTTTCAAAGGCAGGAGTACCTGTCACTGAACCAACAATTCCGTTCACGATAAATTTCTTTGTTTGTGTATCATAGGATAATTTCCATTGCCCATCCGGTTGTAAATAGCCGCTAGGAGCTTTATACTCTATCAATCGATATTCCATTTGCGTGTTTAAGTCATGAAATAGCACTTCTCCCGTTGCGGCAACCGAATTCGTATCGGCAAACTTCTTCCAGCATTTTTCGGTAGTATCTTTTAGCTGTCCATATTGATCAACCGATATCTTTTCATTCGCATGATCATGTGTATCCTCTGTGCAATTCAATTCATAAAGTACAAAACCTGCTCCTGCTAATGGCACTTGCTTATTTGTCGTTTTTATAAACCGAAAGTCTGCTTTACTATGAACCGTATTTGTAAAAACAACTAAATTTTCTCCATACGCAATCGTTCCGTTGATTGACGTCTGTTTTTTAACTTCGCCTTGATTTACTTGCACTGATACGTCATAAGAAGCAGGAATATTGATTTCGGCAATCTCATAGCTTGTCTGATAGTTCATAGTAGGTATTCGCAATGTTTCTTTATCCTTTAAAGAGAAAGTTGCTTCTTTGTCGATTGTCATTGTCTGAATTAGATTTCCAGAAGCATTATAAATTTCAGCTGTATAGCTTTGTGCTTTAGGCTCTGTGAGTTTGATCTTAAATGTAAAGGCACTTGACGTCGCTTCGCCATCCACTTGTTTTTTAATTTCAAGTGAAGATACTTTCTGATTGGTAACCTGCACAATTGTCTGATCTTTAAATGAACCTGCAACATTTGTGCTATCTAATTTTTGTTTGTTTGCATTTACCGAGGCGCTGTCATGTTCCAAACATTGCTGCAGATTTAAACGGCTCCATCCCACATCTGTTCCTAGATACGCTTTTCCTGTGATGCTATCATAACCAGTTGCTGTATATTGCAAATGCGTACTATCGGGTTGTTTGTTCCATGTGCCATCTAAATTATCGGTTGTTTCTAATTGCATCTTTAGACCATGCAAAGTAGCATCGATACCATCTGCATCGGCATATTGCAGCATGCTGCTATACAAAGAATCGATACCTTTTTTCACATAGATCCCATCGTTTTCTCTATTCGCATTTACCGATACTCCATTCGTATCGACAACCACCTTCACGGCGAGATCATTTTTTACATAGCCAGCCGGTGCTTTGGTTTCGATGATATAATATGTTCCCGCAGAAACGGCAAACTTCGCACCTCCGCGTAATGTCACACCATCCAATGCTTCTGTAAGATTTTTCGTGGTGACTGTTTGCAAAACTTTCGCTCCACTATTGATCGTATAGGTTCCATCTTCCTTAACGTTTAGACCACTTTCTTCATACATCGCAAATTCTGCTCCCGTCAATGGCTCTTGAGCAGCATCAAGTTTTTGAACAAGTAGGGTATCCGCAACATCAGTAATCTGGAGTGTAGCTCCATATGTATAAGAATAACCGGTCGCCACATCTAATTCATCTATTTCATATGTATAATTTATTTCATCAACACTACTTTCCATACTATAATAATATGCAATTTTAAAATCGGAACCACCGGCAAAATCATACGCATTGATATTTCCCGGCAGCGGAATATTTTTTCTATTTTCCCCTGTCATTCCTTTTTCAACTAGCACATTAGGATTTTTACGGATAGCTGTTTTTAAGGAAGTAAAACTACCATCTTTTGCTACTTTCCATCCATCCGCATCGTTTCCATACACCGGTTTCCACACACCATTATCGTTTTTCATAACGACAGCAAATATGATACCGGAAGATAATGTTATATACGTACTATCATAATTCAAGGAACTGCCATCTATCTTCTTTATCGTCTTCAAATTAAAAGTAGGAGCTATGTTTGTTCTTGCAAATGCACCACTATTCCATTGATTGTTCACCTTTAATGCATAGTTACTGCCGGCTTTTACGAATTGCAATTGTATATCCTTCGTTTGGCGATATCCTTGCGGCGTTCCTGACTCTTTTAAGACAAAGTAATTGCTAATGTTTTTTAAGCTTTCTAATGTGATTGGATTGCCTTCATCATCCATAAATGCCGCATATCCATTTTTATCTGTAATAATTTTGCTGACTTCATTTAATGTCTGATAGGAAGCATCTGCTTGATACAAGGAGAAAGTAGCATTTTCTAACGCTTTGCCATTTTCGTCCGTTTTTATAAGAGAAGTTTCTGTTTTAGGTATTAAATTATATCGTAAACGTAAATTTGCTTGTGCATGTCCTCTTTCTAAGTAGAAAAATTTCAAAGTATGTATGGTATCATCCGCAAATGTATTGCCACTAAAGCCGGTAGTGGTTGCTTTTCCTGCTGCTTCAAAAGCTGCTTTGATTGTTGTTCTTTTATCAAAATTGGTACCTATATTTCCATAGACTCTAACCTCACCTGTTTGGAAATTAATATCTAAATTCGTTGCCGCATGACAGCCACCAACATCCCCAACAAGTACACCATCGATAAACACCCATACATCATCATCTCCCATAAAGCTATATGTCACAGGTTTCCCTCTGTTTGTACCTCCTTTTTGTTGCACAAAGGATGTCGTCATGGTAAGCCCAAAATAATGATTTAGTTTTGCATCTACTTCAGATAAGATTTTTGAAGATAGTTTCCCATTCGTTTCTTGAAACATATCCGATGCACTATTGAGTGGAAAAAATTGCCCACCTGATAAGCCTTTATTCTCTTTCATAGCTGGCGTATCATATAACGTAAAGGTTTTTTGTTGTTTATTAAGCTCGGCAAAGTTTTCATCACTATTGTATGAATAATAACCATCTTTATCGATTTGCAATAATCCTTTCACATTTTCATATGATTTTTTTCCACCTGTAAAAATATTATTATTTAGATTGGCAGGGTCAAATAAATAATCAAGTATATCAAAGTCTTGTACAAAAATATTACTATTTGTGCTATCCTTGTCACCACTTAAGCTAGAACTTTTTAATCTAGGGTATCCATCCTTATTGGTATTCCCATTTTTATATAAGACATTTTCAACAATTCCTTGTTTCGGGGTAGAGGAACTATCCGTTGTATTTGCCCAACCATAATTCGAGCCGATTCCAAATAGCAATCCATGACGAACACCAACATCTACACCTTTAAAGCCATTGATGCCATATAAACGATATTCCTCTTTAAATATATTATCGGGATCATTTTCATTCGTTATCCAATAATCAAACAGATCAATTTTTGTACTTGATGGGCTAATTCCCTTAATCGTATGATCTGCCAGCGATTGCAACGCGATGTCGGTTTCTTGAAAACAAACAGTACAGGACAATTCTGCGGCTTCTTCTGATAAATGATACGTTGGATCAACAATCGTCGCTGAAATAACATAGTTTCCTGTCCAGATAGGTTCTGGTATCTCGGTTACATCCCATGCTATTTTAAGTGGTTTTTGTCCACCATTCTCATGTACAAGAATTTCAGAAGGCAGCAACGTCAGTAACTGACGGTGTGATATCGGATTCTTTTGACTTGCCCCTGACACAGGCAATTCCCAATCTTGCTTTTCCGTTTTAACGATATTTACATCCTTTGGCCAACTCCATTGATAGATCATAGAGGTCGTGGTGTTAACATCTTCTGTCTCACTGGCATAAAGTACATCAACTTTTGTAAAATGAGTCATCGCACAGACATCTGCTAATAATAGAAAAGAACAAAAACCTAATAGCAATTTTTTAATATTCTTACTCATAAAGCGTCTCCTTTCTCACGTTTTACAAACGATGAAGTAAACCTTTTTGTGCCATTACATTAAAGAATATATACAAAATCGTATACGATATCGTATACGATTTTGTATGTTCAAAAAACTATAGAATAACAAGTTATTTCGTATGAAAATACAGAAAAAAACAAAAAAAAACACCAAAATACGCAATCTTGGTGTATATTTATAAAAGCATACCTTTTTGTACGAATGAAGTTACTTTTAATTTCCAGAAATATAATCTTTATTCTTTTTATTTATAACGTATTTTTGGGCATTCGTCAATCTAAATTGGAAAATTTTGGTAATCGCATAAAATTGTTATCATGGACAAATCTTGCTTTGCTAGATGCTAAACAAGCTTACAATAAATGAATTTCAAACACACTATCACAAACACATCACAAATATAAAAAGGGTGCTTTTTTTAACACCCCGAAGTATTCTTATAATTGTTTTTCTTTGATAAAATCAATCACACGATTTACATAAGATGCACAAAGTTCATCTGTTTCAGCTTCTACCATAACACGAATCAATGGCTCTGTTCCACTTGGTCTTACCAAAATTCTGCCATTATCGCCTAATTCCTGGGCAACAGCATCTACTTGTGCCTGCAATTCTTTATCTTCTAAAGCAGCCTGTTTATTCTTTACCACCGTATTAATCAATAATTGCGGATATATAAACAACCCTTCGCTCAGCTGTTTTAATGACTTTCCTGTTGCCTTCATTACTTCCAGCAGCTTTAATGCGGTAAACAAACCATCTCCGGTGTTTTCATGTTCATAGAAAATGATATGTCCACTTTGTTCACCACCGATTGAATAGTCATGTTCCCGCATGCATTCAAACACATATTTATCACCGACTGCCGTTTGTTCATAACGAATGCCCTTTTTATCAAACGCATGATATAAACCAAGATTGCTCATAACCGTAGTAACTACGACATCCTCATGTAACTGCCCTTTTTCATGCATATAACAGCCACAGATATACATCGTATAATCACCGTTGATAAGTTCGCCATCCTCATTTACCGCAATCAAACGATCGGCATCTCCATCAAAGGCAAATCCCACATGGTAATCGCCATCCTTCATCATCTGCTGTAATTCTTCCGGATGTGTAGAACCACATTTGGTATTGATATTCACACCATTAGGAGCTGAATGAATAACCTCTACCGTAGCGCCTAATGCGGTTAATGTTTCTGCTGCACAGCTAGTTGCTGAACCATTTGCCAGATCCAAGGCAATGCGCATGCCGTTCAAATCTAAAGGTACGATATCTTTTAAATGAGATTCATATAATTCTAATCCTTCATCCCATTCCAAAACTTTTCCTATTTTATCTTCATGCGCCAAGTCAATCATGATTTCACCATCGATATAACGTTCGACTTCTACTTCGATTTCTGGATTCATTTTGCACCCTTCGTGGTTAAAGAGCTTGATCCCATTATCATGATAAGGGTTATGGGAAGCACTGACCATGATACCACAATCAAAATGCTCCTTTTGTACCAAATACGAAACGGAAGGGGTAGGACATACCCCTAATAGATATACGTTTGCTCCTGTGGAAGTTGCACCAGCTGCTAATCCCATTTCAAACATATCACTGCTAAGGCGTGTATCTTTCCCAATCAAGATTTTTGCATGGCGCTTTTTTCCATAATACCATCCCAGATACTGTCCGATGCGCACTGCCATATCCAAAGTGAGTGTATCATTGGCGCGTCCACGTGCACCATCGGTTCCAAAATATTTTCCCATAATGTCATTCCTTCCTTTTACTTTTCTTTCACCGCAATTGTTACTGTCGCATTTTTCACTGCATACGTCGCCAGTTTGTTTTTGCCTTCTACAATAAGTGGTTGCTCATACGTACCTGCCTTATCTATCTTACTGACATCTACATAAACATGCAGATCTTCGATCTTAACTTTATCAATGACCTTTTTTGCCCCGGAAATAGTCACACTTGCATTTTGCTGTGTACCATTTGCCAACGCAAAGGTAAAACCATCCATGCCATTTTCGATTTTGATTGGTACTTTATTCATGACACGTTCTTTTTTATCTGCCAATTTCACAGATATATTTACAACGCTTTCACTGATTTTTGTCACTCCATTAGGAGGAACAATCGGCATCGGGAAGTCACGATTGCTGGTCAGTGTAGATGCCGGTATCGTGATCGGTAATACTTCAATCTGATCCAATACACTTTGTTTTGCGTATACTGTAACCTTATCATGATTTAATTTATACGATTCAATCGCTTTATTTGCCGGTATTACACCATTTGGCACAATGCTTAAGCTTACGCGCTTATTGGGCTTGCTGACTTTGACATGCGCATTCATCTTATCCGGAATAATATCCACATCCATCTTATTTCCTTTATCATCATATGCAGCTATCGTCGCTTCGGTCGTAAAATCACTTGTGTAATTTTTCTTAACATCAATCAAAGCTTTGACATAAGCAATCGAATCTAAAGTTTCCGCAGATGCCCGGACATGAACTTCACCCTGCTCTAATTCTGGTTCGCCTAAATCGTAGATACTGTCCATATTCGAACGATTCACAAAATCATATCCTAACGTAAAACTGCGAATTGATTTTTTCTTGATGGTCACGATGCCATTGCTCGGTTCCAATACTACTTCAACACGACTTGGTGCACCCTCTGTCGTATATTTTACTTCATGTGTTCCTTCCGTAAGATCCGTCAAATTCGCAACGACACGGAAATTTTTCTGTTGTTTCACACTTTTGATATCACTGATATCCCCAATGATACGCACCTTTACCATCTCATCCAAACCAGTGACTTCATAAGCTTGATTGGATACGACCGCACTTACCTTATACTCTCCTAAGGTTTCCGCACTCTTCATATTTTCAAACAATCCACTATTATCAGAACTCATCCCGAAATAAAACAAAACAGCAACCATCAAAGCAACAATCTTGCCATGCTTCTGATTAAATAATAATTTATCTACCCAACCGCTAATCCAGCGAAAGACACGGCTTAAACGAATTTCCACATTGGCATATGTTTTCGCAAAAGTTTGGGACTTTTCAGCAATCGCCTTGGCTAACTCTGTCTTTCCTTCTGAGCTTAGCTGTGTTCTTTTTTTCTTCTTTGCCATTAAGAATCACTCCTTTCATCATCATTCTGTAAGGAGGAATCATCTTCTTCATCTGCTTTTTCATAATGCAATACGATTGCCTCAGGTTCAATGACATCATTAAAAAGATCATCGGCCATACCCATACTACTTAATGGATTTACTTTACTATGGTTTTCTGTATCATCATGTGACAGCTTCAAATCTTCTTTCTTTTTCTTTGTTTCTTTCTTCTGCTTCTTATTATCTTGACTTTCCTCTTTCTTACGATCTTCTTTTGCTTTATCCGCTTCTATTTGCGCCTTGGTACGACGTTTACGCTTTTTCTTTACCGGTTCCATCAAAGTCTCTTCCATCATAGATGTCTTATCAATAACCTCTTTGGCTTCCTCTTCCATGTCTTTTTTATCCGTCACGGTATCCGTATCAACAATTGTTTCAAACAGTTGATCTAATGGTGCATCCTGTTTTACAGCAAGATCTTCTATTTCAATCTTTTCCTTACTGTTTTCTACGATCACCACATCCTGTTCATGGACCGGTGCTTGTTTATCCTTCTTTTTCTTCGTATATTTATTAGCTGTTTCGACATTATTTTTTGCCCGTCGATTCTTTCCTTTGAAATAATGTGCAAAAACCCCTTGTTTCTTACCGGCAGGCAGCTTGTTGTCCGGTTTGCTTTCTTTCTTTTTCACACTGCTTTCTTCTTTTTCCTTCACATTGCTTTGTGTGCCTAAGATATTCATCAAGAATTCCCGCAAACTTGCTTCCGAATACACCGTAAGTTTTCCTTCTTGGGCAATCGAAATATTCCCGGTCTCTTCACTGACGATGATCGTGATGGAATCGGTAATTTCACTAATACCAACAGCAGCGCGATGACGTGCTCCATAACTGGTAGGCAGTTCTCTGGAAGTCGGTGGGAAATAGGCAGCAGCACAGGCAATCTTTACCCCTTGGATAATGACGGCACCATCATGCAGCGGCGTGCCATATTGAAAGATGGAGCACAATAACTCACTGGACACGACGGAATTCATCGGTGTTCCGGTTTTAATGAAATCACTTAACGAATGTCCTTGTTCTATCGAAATTAAAGCGCCGGTCTTTGTCTTAGACATCTCCGCACATGCTTTAACTAGCTCATCCACTAAATTTTCACGTTCATTCACTGTCAACGAGGAGATACGTGAAAAGACGCTGGTCTTACCAATTTTCTCCAGAATACTACGAATCTCCGGTTGGAAGATGATGATAATTGCAGGCACTCCCCAATTCATGATGGATGTTGTCATAGCTGCTATCGTATTTAATTCCAGATAAGTGGCAATGGCCTTAACAATGATAACCAATAGAATACCTTTAAAGATCTGAATGGTTCTAGAATTATTCTTAACGATTTTCAAACAATAGTATACCAATGCCCAGACGCAGGCAATATCAGCCAATTGTCTGATCAATACCCATAGATTATTCAGTGTGAAATAGCTCATGAGAAAAACACTCCTCTCGTATGTATTATTATAGCATAGAATCAAACACTCCCATACAAAAAGCGTCAAGATTTTGCCCCACACTTCTATCTTTTTTCGTTTTGTAAACAGATTTTACCAGAAGCAAACCCTGCTCCTTTCCTGAAATAAAAAAAGATCCCACCTTTCATAAACAACGTTTATTTATTTCCGTTGTCTACTTTAGAGGGATCCTATCAAACTACATCTCTTTCATTATTTCATTAATACAATCCGCAACACTATCATACACTACACCAATTTGTTCTTTGATTACACTGCGGGCATGTGACAATGTACTGCCCTGAAATTCTTCCAGCATCGGCAAATCGTTAAAGGAGTCTCCGATTGCATATATGGCATCATGATCCAACCCGAAATGATCTTCGATATAATACAACCCCTCAGCTTTGGATACCCCATGAGGAACAATGTCTACACAATTCACATTAATAAAAGCTGTCGCATAGCCTTTAAAATTCGCATTAATGTAATGCGCGATTTCCTCTGCCAGAATCGTATCGTTCAAAGATACGACCAGCTGCGCAATCTTACCGCGGTCTAAAATAGTTTCTTCCGCATCAGAAGCATCCGGCATATTTCCATATTTATGATCAATCTGATTTTTATCTACACTGAATTTATATCGATGATATCCATCATTAATAACATAAGAGACACAATCTAAAGTCTTAATATAACTGATGATGTCCAATGCATGATTATATTCCATAAACATACATTCCAACAAATTACCATCCCCATCATATATGACACCGCCATTGTTGGTTATGATAAAATCATACGTAAATCCATTACGCTCGATCTCCTTTTGTAAAGACTCCATGCTGCGTCCGGTAACGATACCAAACAGATTACCGGCCTTGCGAAAACGTGCAATTGCCTCAATATCCTTTTCTGCGACCAGCTCTTCTGTACGCAATGTTCCATCATAATCACTAGCGAGTATCTTCATAATCATCCTCCATCTTGCAGTTTTATTGTATCAAGTTTTACGAAAAAAACAATGTTTTCGTATAACTTTTTAGGAACATCCCATACTACAAGCAGGAGGTGTTAGAAATGGCACGAAAGAAATACCGTCCTGGAATGAACTGCGAAAAAACTGGTAAATATGCTTGCTATGATGCAAATGGCAACGAAATGTACCGTGATATCGACGTTGAAAAGGACAGACGTTTTCCTCCTTCTCAGGAAGAAGGATGCTACTACGAAGAGCAGTAGTATTCTAACTGACTGTTCGCACGTATGTGCATAAGAAAAATCCTTCCCATCCTTATCGGATATATGGAAGGATTTTTTTATGTTTAAACCGTATGATCTCGTTTTTCTGAAAGTTCCTTTTGGTTTTTCTTACCTATTGAGCTTTTTGATAATCCAACAGACGATATACAGCTCTGCCATTGCGAATACCTAATTGCAAGATTTTGATACTTTCTGTTTCTTCTTGCATCACCTTTACCAGACAATACTTATCTTTTAATAACTTTTCTGCCATCGCCTTGTTCATGGTTTTCCCAATCCCCTGTAAGAATCGATCCTCTTTCCATAGTGCGAATTTACAGCCATTGCGATAATTGACACAGCCAAAGCCTTTCGTATTTTCCACGATTTTATTTCCGCATACTGGACAAATGCCAACGGCTTCACGTTTGTCATCAATAGGCACACTCTCCACCTTTACATGAGAAAGATCCTCTTTTAGATGGGGGATAAAAGCTTCCAGCACACTGTCTACCAGCGTTTTCACATCTGCTTTCCCTTCCTTGATATCTTCTTGAATGACCCACCATTTGGCAGTTAAATCAGCGGTTTTAATTTCGTCAGGCAATAGGTGATAAAAATCCTTTCCTAGCTGTGTGGATAAGATTTGTTTTCCCTTCATGACGACATATCCTCGTTTCAACAAGGTTTCCACAATTTGTGAACGCGTAGCGCTCGTACCGATTGAACCGTTTTCGCCTTTTTTCCCTTTATCCTTTTTCTTTAGAATATCCTTAATTTCTTTATCCTTCACATACTTTGCGATGCTTGTCATGTCTTTGATCAACGTTGCTTGAGTATAACGTTTTGGTGGATTTGTTTCTTTTTCCACAAAGACATCCTCTTGTAAGACTGCCTCATAATTCCCTTTTGGTAAAGTAAACTTGCCACTGTCTGTTTCTTCATGATCGCCATCATCTTCTTTTTCTGGTTGAAAGAACTGTTTATAGCCTTCATCTAAGATAAAGGTACTGACTGCTCTTAATTCCCCTTGTTCGCTTTTGATACTGGCAATCACTTGCCGTTTTTTAATTGGTGGTAAAAATTGCATGATGTAATAACGGCATATTTCTTCATACACTTTCCGTTCATCAGGCAATAGTGCTTGGATAGGGAAATCACTCATGGTAGGAATGATAGCATGATGTGCCGTAACATATTTATCATTAAAGCATTCAGAATGAATTTGATAATCTACCGGATAGCTTTCCTGCAATTTTGCCATAACATGTGGCAATACTTTATCAGCCTCTGTAAAATGTTCTTCCTTTAAATACTGCGAATCACTGCGGTTATACGTGATTGCCTGATATTTATCTCGCAGCGTTTGTGTAATCTGATCTGTCTTTGCCAATGTAAAACCATATTTGGTATTCATATGTGCTTGCAATTTGGCTAGATTAAAAGGTAATGGCGGCCGCACTTCCATTTCTTTTTCCTCAACTTTTACTTTTTGTACATCCTGTTGATGAACCTGTTGTGCAATTTCTTCCAATATCTCTTTATGCAAGATATGTTTTCCATCATCCAACAAATCAGATTTCGGTTTAAAAACAAAAGGAATAAGAACATCTTCATGTAATAGTGCACCATCGACATGCCACTCATAATACTTTTGTTTTACATGGTTATCAATTTGCTCATCCCTTGTCACAATCAATCCAAGGGTAGGACTTTGCACACGTCCCACACTCATCCCACTGCGTCTTAATGCTAAGGAATATAAACGCGAATAGTTAATACCCACTACATAATCCGCTACTGCTCTGGCATAGGCACTACGCCCTATAGCTATGAGCTTTTCATCATTATCAATAAGCTCATGAAAGGCTTTTTTTATATTCGCCGGAGTATTATCATTGATATATACCCGCTTAACAGGCTTCGTATTTTGCGCATATTGTAAAATTTCATCGATTAGAAATTGTCCTTCATCATCCGGGTCACCTGCATGAATGATTTGATCACATTGCTCTATCAATGCCATGATCTGCATGACGCGCTCTTTCTTATTGCCATCTGGAACCAGCTTCCAGTTTTCAAAACAAATCGGCAGATCTTCTTTACGCCATTTTTTATATTTTGCATCATACTCATCTGGTTCACAAAGACGCAATAAATGACCATATGCCCAAGTAATCGTCACATTCTTTTTGACAATGACTCCTCGCACTTCTTTACTTGGTCCATCAATGGCCTTTGCGATTGCTCTTCCTAATTCCGGTTTCTCTGCAATGATCAAGGAATGCACACAGCCTCATCCTCTCTTTTACACTCATTAGCTTGCATGGTTTTGGATAATATCTTACCTCATCCAGCCAGCAGGTACTGCCAATTATAGCATATTTCGGCAAAAGCATGAAGAAAATCTTAGTAACCAAACTGCTCATGATCGTGGTATTGCTCGCTATGGCAAAGCGTTCAAAAGACTGACTAGCCCTTTTTTCTTTTTCACATTTTTGATGATTTTATCGTATGTACCTTTATTCACACACAATAACCTTGAATATGGTATCCAGCATTCCAGATACATTTTTTTATAAGGAGATTCCTATACAAAAAGATCACTCCTTTTGTAAACAACGTTTTATTTATTTACGTTGTCTACGAAAGAAGTGATCATATCACATGTTACTTTCTTTATCCTTCTTTATTTTACAATCAAACGTGCCATGACAATACCTTCACGTTCTTGTAAGCGCTGCACCAATTCTTCACTTACTTCATCATTGGTTTCTAAAATGGTATACGCATAGTCTTTCTTACCTTTACTAGCCATGTTTTCAATATTGATACCATGATTACCTAACGCTGTGGATACGCTGCTGATCATATCCGGAATATTTTTATTAATGATACAGATACGATACTTGGTTTCCTGTGTGATTTGCATATCCGGTAAATTCACAGAGTGCGTAATATTGCCATTTTCCAGATAATCCATGATCTCCTTAGCTGCCATCACCGCACAATTTTCTTCGCTTTCCGGTGTTGAAGCACCTAAGTGAGGAACCCCAATAACATTATCAAACTGCATCAGCGCATTGGTAGGGAAATCGGTAACATAGCTGCCAATCTTACCTGCCTGTAAGGCTTTTACCATTGCTTCATCATCAACAAGACCACCACGAGCGAAGTTTAAGACACGTACGCCATCCTTCATCATGGCAATACCTTCCGCACTGACAATGTTTTTCGTAGCTTCCATATAGGGTACATGCACGGTGATATAATCACATTCCTCAAAGATCGTTTTTAGATCCTTTGCATGATGAATGCGGGACTTTAAGGTCCATGCCGCCTGTACGGAAATATAAGGGTCATACCCATACACTTCCATGTCCATGGCTGCCGCTGCATTTGCCACTTGTACACCGATGGCACCTAAACCAATGACGCCCAACTTTTTTCCGGCAATCTCCGGGCCGACAAACTGGCTCTTACCTTTTTCAACCGCCTTGGAAATATCTTCACCTTCCAGTGATTTTACCCAGTTCACACCTTGAGCAATTTTACGGCCACTTAAGATCAGCGCCGCAATCACCAATTCTTTAACCGCATTGGCATTTGCTCCCGGTGTATTGAAGACAACAATACCTTGCTCACTGCACTTATCCAATGGAATATTATTGACGCCGGCACCGGCTCTGGCAATACATTTCAAAGAAGCTGGAAATGCTACATCATGCAGCTTCGCGCTACGCACCATGATGGCATCATAGTCATCAAAGTCTTCGCTAAAGCTATATTTGGTTTCATCAAACTGTTGAATTCCTGCTTCTGCTATCTTATTAAATAATTTTACTTTCATATGGTTTTCCCTCACTTATTTTCTTCTTCAAATTTCTTCATGAAGGCAATCAGTGTTTCTACACCTTCCATAGGCATGGCATTATAAATGGATGCCCGCATACCACCTACTGCACGATGACCTTTCAGGTTGCTCATACCGGCTGCCGCACTTTCCTTCGCAAACAGTGCATCCAATTCTGCATTCGGAGAACGGAAAGTCACATTCATCAAAGAACGATCACTTGGATTTACCTGTGTCTGATAGAAATCGCTTGTATCTAAATACGTATATAACAGCTTCGCTTTTTCTTCATTACGCTTTGCCATGACAGCTAAGCCACCCATCTCTTCGATCCATTCCAATACTAAGCCTAAAATATAGATGGCATACGTTGGTGGTGTGTTGTACATAGAATCTTTTTCGGCAAGTGGTGCATAATCCATCATAACAGGTGTAAATTCCTTCGCATGGCCAATCAGATCCTCACGTACAATGGCAACAGTCAAACCGGCGCAGCCCATGTTTTTCTGTGCTCCGGCAAAGATGATGCCATAATCCTCTACCCGAATCGGTTTTGATAAGATATTGCTGGACATATCCGCAACGATAGGCACTCCCTTTGTATCCGGTACATATTTCCACTCTGTACCATAGATCGTGTTATTGGCGCACAAATAAACATAATCCGCATCCTTGTTTAATGCCAGCTCCTGCTGTTTTGGAATATACGTAAAATCTTTATCCTTACTTGTTCCTGCCAAAGCAATATCCCCATATTTCTTCGCTTCGGCATATGCTTTATTGGCAAAATATCCGGTGACGATGTAATCTGCTTTCCCTTTTTGCAGCAGATTTAAAGGCACCATTGAAAACTGTGAAGTTGCCCCTCCCTGCAGAAATAATACTTTATAGTTATTAGGAATTGCCAGAATGGTTCTAAGTCTTTCCTCTGTCTTTTTAATAATGGCATCATATGCCTTGGAACGATGACTCATCTCCATGACCGACATTCCACTGCCCTCATAATTCAGCATCTGCGATTGTGCTTTTTTCAATACCTCCAGTGGCAGCATGGATGGTCCAGCTGAGAAGTTGTAAATTCTTTTTTCGGCCATAATTCGGCACCTTCCTTTCTTTTTACTTTATGTATGTGATGATAATTATAGCACATATGAAATAAAATGAAAGTGATAATGTAAAAAGCTTATAAATTTTCTGAAATAGTTTTCTTAACATAAACAATCCGGCGATGCTTGTCCTTGTATCAAAGACACAATAAAAAAAGCACTATCCTAAAACGCTTTTACATTAACGTCTAAAAGATAATGACTTTTTACTCTATGCAGATGGCATAAGCTCCTCTTTGCTGCCTTCATCATAAACATATGTTTAGGCAAAAACAACTTGAATCAGCATCATATAAACAAACGTGCCGCCAATGATACTGATCATATTATTACGTTTCCATATATGCAATAAGACAACACATCCAATTCCCAGAAACTCTGGAATTCCATAGGGATATGACATAAAGGCTGTATGGCGGACACAATATATGATAAGACAAAGCATGATTGCCATCGGTAATACTTTGCCAAGATATAGGATTCTTTTAGGAAGTTTATCCGGGTTTTTAAAGATGAGAAATGGTATCGCTCTGGTTAGGAAAGTACAAAAAGCTACAACTAAAATAATGCTCAACGATGCCTGTGTCGTTATCATGATCGTTCTTCCTTTCTTCGTTCAACATTTTTCTCAAAGATCAGCAAGAAGATAACCAGAAGCAATAATGCCGGTAATAAAAAGTTATCAAAGCCAAAGACAACAATACTTATAAGAATGGCGAAAGCCGCAATATAAGCAGGCAGATGATTAACAGTATGCAGCCATTGTTCTACAAAGATGACAGTAAACAAAGCTGTCATAGCAAAGTCAATTCCGGTTGTATCAAAATTTAACAGACTTCCTAAAACGGCACCAATCACTGATCCTATGACCCAGTAGCATTGATCAAAGAGAGAAATGAAAAACATCAACTTCTTCCCATGTTCCTCTTTTTGATCAGGAATGGCACATAATAAAGAATAGGTTTCATCTGTTAAAGAGAATATCATATACCACTTCTTTTTTCCCATTCTGCTAAACACATCTAGAAAAGATAATCCATAAAACAATTGTCTAGCATTTACTGTAAGTGTAACTATTGCCGCCTCTAGCAAATGAAAACCAGAATGAAAAAAAGTTAACATAACGAACTGCATACTGCCTGCATAAACAAAAAAACTCATGAAAAAGGCCCACAGCGCAGAATATCCTTGTTGTTCACATAAGATGCCAAATGCCATACCTAAAAAGACATACCCAATCATAACCGGAAAGCTTAATTTTATAGCTTCTTTCACAATTTCTTTCAATACTATCACCCCTATTTAGTTTCTTATTGTAATGGATTTATTGAAATATTACAACTATACCATAGACAATAGCTTTTCTTTATCAATAAGAAATGATCGCATAGTTAAATTATACTTTTTCGTTAAAGTCGTTTATTGTCAATTTTTTCATTCTTTATTATTGACAAGATGACCCCCTGCATGATATATTATGTAAGCACTCAAGAAATGGGGTTTTAGCTCAGCTGGGAGAGCACCTGCCTTGCACGCAGGGGGTCATCGGTTCGATCCCGATAAGCTCCACCAATAAACATAGTAGATTCCGAAATATCGGGATCTTTTTTTTGGTAAAAAACGATTACTGAGATTGGCAAACACCTTATTGTTAAAACCACAATTGCTTATACGTAATCATAATAAAAAAAAGGCATTGCTGCCTCAATATATAAAAAAAGTAACCTGGGGACAGGTTACATTTAGGAACGCCTTTATCCTGTGCGTGCAAGAATTTAGAGAACAAAGGCTGAAATGTCCAGAATACGTCTGAGATATCGGCGACGCACATTCAAATACTGCATGGGAGTGCAATACTTCAACGTCTGAACATGATCCTTTTCCACCCATTGGGCTTCCCCCGGATCCCCCATTGCAAGAACTCACCCCGTTCTTGCACTTTTATTTTATCCTAAATCTTTATGTAAAACAATATTTTTGGTAAAAGTTGCCATTTATTTCAAAAAAAGTTAATTAAATACAAAATATGGCAAAAACCGTCAAATACGGATATATGTTTTATTGCGTTTAAAAGAACTTCAGCATCTGATACCATACATAAAGAAAACTTCTTTTTTAAGAAAAGAAGTTATACTTTTATATGGATTCTTGAATGTGAAATAGCAGCTGATGGTTTCGTGTCTGCAAATACACAAGTAGCCATTAAGCATAATCCACAAACACCAGCAATAAATAATTTTTTCATAATCATTCCTTATTTTAAAAAGCAAGAAAAGTCTCGTTTTCTGAATATCAGAATGCTATTTTCTTGCTTTTTAATTTTTTTAACTATATTAAAAATCTTTTATACTTTTATATGTATGCGAGATGGTGAAATTGCAGCTGATGGTTTAGTATCAGTAAAAACAAATGTAGCCATCAAACACAATCCACAAATACCAGCAATAACCAATTTTTTCATAATCATTAACCTAATTCCCTGATTATGTTTAGACCATATGCATATCATCATCGACAGGCATATGATAATTGATTATCTTGGATTAAACAATAAAACGGCCTTTTATTAATAATAAATAACTTTATTTTAAAATTTCGCTAAATTATCAAATAATTATCAACTTATATCATTTCTTCTAGAACTTTATCATATATATATAGTTTTTTATAACAATTAGTTTCATTTATTAATTTTCTTAATTCAAATTGGAAGACTATAGCAAGATCTTTATCTTTATTAAAAGGTAAGATTTTTTCCATTATTAAATCCTGTTTTTCTATTGAACTTAGCGCTTTGTAATTTGCATAGAAAAAGTACATATGTTGTGCAAAAACAGGATATTTCTCAATATTTTCAACCGGTGGTATGTTAATGTTTAATTCCAATCTACTCTGACAATTTGCCATATATAATAAGTCAATCAAATTAAATGTTTTTTGGTGTTTTACCATTAATTTAAAATATCTTAGAGATATTTGATATTCTTTTTCATAATGATATATATTGGCAAGTGTAGAGTATGTTTCTCCTATTTTATAATCTGACACTAATGCATTTTCTAATATCCCTTCCATTTTTTCTATGTAATCTAACCTTTTACTTTTATTTATATATGTATATAAGATAATATAGTAATTATATACATCAACTAATCTTATATAATTTTTTGCATGCAGAAAAGTTTGTTCCAAATCTGATAATACTTCATTCATACAATCAAATTTGTTAGTTATAGAAAAGTATTTTACGATTAATAGTTTCATATAGGGCTTATCACTTTTTATTAAATTATATTTTTTTATCGAATTAGTATAAGCCTCACAGTTTTCCGTAGCATAAAGTGCTGCTCTTTCTATAATCAATATTTTGTATAAATCACTATAAACACTTGGGAATATTTCGAGCATTTTCTCATAATGCTTTGCTTTATGTTCTGTTATAAATTCATTTTTTAAATAATGGTTTTTAACATCAGTAATCAATTCATGTATCTCAGAATAATAAACATAATTTTTTAATCTATTCAACAACCTTAGAATTTTATATGATATTGTCATAATAGCATCAATATCATAAAACTCAATCGCTTCATATAAAGAAGTTAAAGATAATTCAACAGCATCATCTACTTTTTTGAAAAATCCAAATTTTAAATTAAACTTTTGTAGAATTTCAGGATAAATGCTATTTCTACAAATATATCCTTGTTCTAACTTTTTTAAAGTATTAACACAACAAACATTCATACAAAAATTACTTTTATTGAACTTTTCAGAATCAAAACTAAATAACTCTTCTCTATAAACACCTATCAATAAACCAATTAAACGTTTTCTCTCTTTTATATTCATAAAGACTCCTAAACCTCATATAAAAAGTATCTTCATAAATCAAAATATTTATATGATTCATTATACCAAAATAAATACATAAATAAAAATCAATTAGATTTTTTTCAAAAAAGCATTAATTATAATCTTCACCATTGTTTTCTATCATTTCTTCAAACATATTCAAATAACTATAATTGTTTTTATTTACAAATGTTTTTCTTAGCTCATATCGTGTTATATCTATTAACCCTTTATCTGATAATAAAGGTGCGATTTTTTTCATGATAATTTTTTGTTTAACAAATGCTTCAACATCATAGTTTTGATAAAAGTTATACAAATATTGTAATACTAAAGGATGTTTTGCAAGAATATCTTGTGTTAAAGTAGGTATATCAATCAATAAATTCAAATGGCTTTGACAATTTGCCATATAGATTATATCAGTTATATGCATATTATCTCTATATTTCATAACTTTATTAAAATAGATAAGGGCTTCTTCATAATTCTTTTCCATGTGCAACGTATTTGCAATACTAGAACAAATTTCACTTACTTTAAATTTAGGAATATTTTCGTTTTCTAAAATCTTATTTATTTTATTGAGATAATGTATTCTTCGCTTTTTCTCAATTTCCGAAAATAATAAAAAGGCATAATTATAAATATCAATCAATCTAACAAAATTCTTCTCTTCTAGAAACTTGTCTTCCAAATAATCAATTTCCTCTTTCAATGATAGATATTGTTCCGTTATCGCATAATATTGTAACATGTACAACCTTAATAATGGATGATTATCATCTTTTATATTTAGCTTTCTTATCTTCTTACGATATTCATCTATGTTATCAATTGCAATCGATAAAGCACTCGCCATAATTAGCTGTTTCAATAAAACATCAAACTTTTTAGGTAATAAATTTAGAATCTGTTCATAATGTTTAGATGTAGTACTGGCAACCTCTTTATCCTCTAAATAATATCTGTTTACATCAAAAAATATATTATATAGTTCTGAATAATATACATAATTTCTAACACGTTCGAGCAAATTTAGAATTTTGTCACAAATCCTGCCAATGCCCTCTAAATCAAAATATTCAATCGCCTCATACAATGGTTCCATCATCATCTCAACAGCAGTGTCAACTTCGGGGAAATAATCAAAACGCAGCTTCAATTTAGCAAGTAATTCATCATATACTTCATCAGAACGACTACATTCGCCACTTTCAATTCTTTTTAAGGTATTGATCGTACAAATACCATCACAAAATCTTAATAACGTATACTCATTCTGTGTATTATGACGTTTTTCTTCACGGTAGATCCTTATTAATTTACCAATGACACGAATTCTGTTTTTGTTTTTAATTCTCACTAAAAT
This sequence comes from Eubacterium sp. 3_1_31, assembly GCF_964249515.1. Classification (NCBI taxonomy): domain Bacteria; kingdom Bacillati; phylum Bacillota; class Clostridia; order Eubacteriales; family Eubacteriaceae; genus Eubacterium; species Eubacterium sp. 3_1_31. The sequence continues at coordinate 68,640 of NZ_CAXUBY010000008.1, read as the reverse complement.
TCTCCTCTACATAATCACTCCCCCTCACATAAGTATAAAGTATTTTCCATTTTTTGGAAATAGAATTAACAGAAAAGCGATTGAACTGAATTATTTCAAAAAAACAAAGAAAAAGAGCTATTCGCTCTTTACTAAAAACATTGGTAAATATTCCATAACATGAATAACTTTGTTCAAAATACGGTATATATAAGCAGCTTCTTCTTCACTTTTTGGCGTCATGGATTGGCTTTGTGACAAGGTATTCATACTGCGATAGGTCAATATATTATAGAAATGACAATTGGCAGCCTGTAGATATGGTATAGCTGTTTTAGCCGCAGCATAATTTTCTGTTTTCAATGATAATAGAAAACGTACATAACAATCCATTGCTGAATGCTGATCATATTTCTGTAAGAGCTCTTTGCAACTCTCATATTCTTCAAAATACAAAGATAGCGCATAAAGATAATGATGTGCACAGAAGGCATCAGAAGGATTTAGATTTAAAATCTCCTGGAACTGTTGTTGAGCTTTGCGCATACAGCCAGCTTCATAAAGTGCGCACGCATAAGTGAACTTAATATGAAATAAAGGTTTTGCCTGCTCAATAGAGTAAAAATCATCTACCTTGCGTAAGAAAAAATCTTTACCTAAATTCATAGTAGCTAATTCCATTCCCTCTTTATAACGCTGTATTCTTACTGCATGATCTTCTTCATAGGTTCCAAGCATCATATAGGCCTCAATACAGTCTTCACATATATCTAATGCTTCATAAGCTATTTGCTGTTTCTTCTGCCAGGAACGAACACGCTTACTCTCTTCAAGCTTTAATAAAGCCTGTTGATAGGATTGTTCATTTTTAGTATAGCCGACATGACTTTCTTCTAGAAATGCATCAAGACTCATTTGAAATGTCATGCCTATATCAATAATGTCAATTTGCTCTTTCATACTTACCTCAATTCATTCATAACCTGCGTAATTAAAAAACAGATGTCTGTTTATGTAAAATTTTTAATGTGTTGTAACGCCCATCGCTGATTGATTTCATGAAATTTTTTGGTATCTTCTTCTGGCATGCGTTGCTTAACTTGCAGATAGGATTCCCATGTTAGGGCTAATACATCTTCTTGATCATTTTCTGTATAAGAAAACCAAATCGTTTCACTTTGTTTATCCCTATCTTTATAACGAAGTGTATTAGGATAACGCTGTTGTTTCTTCAGATAGATATAAACTTTTAATTTCAGAATCTCGATGACTCGATCGTCGAAACCTTCTTCCAATATATGAATCTTTTCTGCAATGTCACGAGCATCGGATATATAACGTTTCGTGGCGGACATATCTGCATACAGGTGATGATCCGCCGCTTTCTTTTCTTTTTCTGATTTCATCAATAAGACAAAATGATGTTGTTTATCCGGATATATACAAGTATGAAAAAAAGATATGCGTGTTCCACATCTTGGACAGGTAAACGCATAGAATTCTTCCTGTTCCAATTGTTGCTTTAAATCTGGTTCAAATTCCGGAATTACTACGGTATCACTAGGCTTGTGCGTATGCCAAAGACAAGTCGGACATGTTATTTCTACTAAGATCGATTTCATTAAATCACCAACTATGTACATTATACACGCTTACGCCAAAAAGTCACGTACTACCTGTCTCTACCTTATAGATACCAACACCTTAGTAAAATCGTACCTATCCATTCCTTTTCTTTATCAACTTTTGTAAGAATTTGATGAATATTAACAAAACTTCATAAAAAAGGCTTTCAATCCGTCCTTTTTCTATATTATAATAATGGTTGTTACAAATGAATAAAGTAAAATTACTATATGAGGTAAAGCAATATGAAAAAGAAAGAAAAAAATACCCGTAAACGTAGTCTGATTATTGACATCGTTTTACTGGCAATCATGCTGATTGTCAGTGTCATCAGCTTTTACATCGCTTATACGTTTGGTCTGATACCAATGAAATGGATAACGATCTTTGCCGTTGTTGTCGGATGTAGTTTCCTCATCCTTCTTCTTTTGAACTTTAAGAAACTTCCTACATGGGGATTGGTCATGAAACGTTTTGTATTGATCGTCTTAACGGTATGTATTGGGACATGCGGTTATTTTCTAGATAAGTCGCGAACGACCATTAATAAGATCAGTAAAACGACTGTGAATGAAGATGGCTCAACAACCAAAAAATCTAAAATGTTCGTCGTTGTGAAAAAAGACGCTGATATCCAAGACTTAGACGATTTAAAAGATCAGACGATCGGATTCCAAAATGGCAGTGATGAGGATAATGCAACTTATATGAAAACATTGTTGCAAAAAGAAATTTCCTTTCAAGAAAGAGAAGAAATGGATTATACGGCTTTAATAACAGATTTAGAAAATAATGCTGTAGCTGCTATTGCCATGAGTGAAACTTTCTACAACATGTCAGCGGCCAATATTGATAAATTCTCGGAAGAAACAAAGATCATTGAAACCTATGAACGCGAATTAACAGACAATCAAAAGAAACATAAGGATATTACAAAAGAAACCTTTACCGTTTATCTGAGTGGTTTGGATAATGTAGGCTCTCCGGATCAGCAGACACGTACCGATACCAATCTGATTTTAATCGTCAATCCGCGAGCAAATCATATTGATATGGTGTCCCTTCCAAGAGATGGCTTTATTCCAAATACAGCGACCAACAATGTCAATGACAAATTCACCCATACGGGAATGTATGGAATCGATACCAGCGTAGAAACCTTACAGCAGTTCTTTGGTATTCCTATTGATTATTATGCCCGTGTCAGCTTCAATTCATTGATTCAAATTGTTGATACCATAGATGGTATTGATGTTGATGTTGAGATTGATTTCTGTGAACAAGATGAGAACCGCAGTTTCAAAAAAGATGATCTCATCTGCTTGAAAAAAGGCGAACAACATTTAAATGGAAAACAAGCCTTGGCATATTCTCGCCATCGTAAAACCTTAGGTTATGATAATCCAGGACGTGAACGTGCTCAACAACGGATCATTAAGGCTATTATCAATAAACTTGTTTCCCCTAGTGCTATTACTTATGTAAATGAATTACTGGAAATTGCGCCTAATTACGTGATTACAGACATGCCAGCAAATCAGATTACTAAGTTTGTTTCCAGCGAATTAGAAAATATGAAACCTTGGACCATCTCTTCTATTTCCAGTGATAACGGTGTTTATGATACACGCTATGTCGCAAGTATCGCGGAAAGTGAAGGTAAAAAGGATGTATACCTGTTTAACAAAAATGAGGTTCATGCCTTACTGAATGCTTATGATGGCGCCAGCAAACAATTGGAAATGAAGGAGTATCACTTTGATCTAACAAACCTTTATAAAGATACACCAGCTGTTAACGATGATCCTAACATTGTTTGGGATAGCATGGCAGATGTTCCACATTAATGTTTGTATGCAAGAATGACACACGTCATTCTTTTTTTATACATAAGCGTAGAACAAGCTATACCAAAAAGAAAAGCAGAGAAATCTCTGCTTGCATAAACATTATTCTGTATCAATTTTTCAAAGTTTCATCATTATAAGTACGATGGGTAATCTTATGCAACCAATCCTTCATCATCGCAATATCTTTTTCATCATTTAAGATATATTCCATGATCAAGGTATCCTTGCCACAATTAAACTGCGCAACAATATGAAGATATTCTTCTAACTGTTCAATGATACCCTTTCCTTTGACATCTCCATCCTCAATCACAAAACTTTCTAATGCATTTTGTGGATTGCTCAGCATTTCCAAATAATCCTCAACATTCTTTTCAAATTGATAAACATTTGCTTTGATTAGCCATCGCCAAGGTTCATCACTGGTTTTATACGGAGCCATGAAATGTAATGTTTGTGTACTGTTATCAAAACTATTTTCACTGCATCCATCCACTGGTATGTTCCAATTCCCAAAAGGATACCATACCAGATGGCGGCGATATCCGATATTCGCAATCGGCTCATCTACACCATGATGAATCAACTTTTCGCGCATCAGACAATCACACAATAGTTCATATATATCTAAAGGAAGGCCAATCGTATCATCCGCCTCATATGCAGCTTCTAAGTAATCAATGATTGTATGTGCAATCTTATCTGTAGTCTCATTCATTCCACTGTATTCATAATAACAATCTTTCCATAATAAAGCGATTGCACAATTTTTATAGTACTGGGCATCGCGCGCTAAATTGTTCCATACAAAGAATCGCTGTGCCAGTTCTTCTATTTCCAATGTTTTAAACGCATGTACAGAAAGGTATCCCATAGGTGTAACGACCCTATCGGCTTTACTCATTGGCTGATAATCATCACTGCGCCAACAAATGCACAGATTTTTATATTCTGCAACATGCTCCTCTACATACGTTGCGATATCCTGCAGCCAGCGATAAAAATAGTTATATTTCAGTGTTTCAAAATTGCGTTGTTCATAATACTTGGTGGGATCGCTCACTTCAAAAGGCCATTCACTTTCCGCTATTACATCATCAAAAAAACGACATGCGAAAGCATGAAATCCGGGACCGGCGACATTTGTCTGCGCCGTCAGAGTGATAAAACAGCCTTCATAACTGCATTCAATATAGCCCTGTGGACAGACTTCAATATTCACAAAAGTATCAAAATCTTCAAACTTTAATTTCTTTTCCTCACATTGTTTTTTTAAAAACGCGCTAAATTGCTCACGTTGTGTTTCTTTTTCTAATTTACCTTCTAAGACAATTTCAATTGACATAATGACTCCTTTCATGACATTGTGTACATACCTCTTCCTTTTATGATTGGTTGAAAAAGGAACTGATTACTCAGCTCCCTATTCTACTGCTAATACTCGATAAACCGACTTCATTTCGCCCTCAAAAACCAGATTTCGTTTGGTGTAATCGTAAGAACGATTGAAATCATAATCCATGATCTTCATAACCTTGATACGCATTTCTTTCTTTAAAGCACTTTCTTTTAAATCCGTCTTTGCATAACTGACACTTACCTTAAAAGTGAAACCATCACAAGTTGTGTCATTATATACAAACTGTGCTTCTTCGCTGCTTTCCACCTTCACCGCACTTACTTGCGGAAGCGCATCCTTTCCATATTCATTTACGATGGTAGGATAGTTGCCATAATAATATGCCTCGGCAAACTCTATGTATTCACGAATACTGTCACTTGGCAGATATTGCAGACCACCAATGTCACTGCGTGACTTTTTATTTGCCAAAGTGAAGAAATCATAAACAAAATTCACGGCAACCTGTTTGGCCTCTTCTTCACTGATCGCATGATCTGGATTTTTCTCAACAGCTGCACTTAAGGAATTAAATGCTTTGATTTGTTGTTCGCTTGGGTTTAACGGTTCAACATATCGATCATTTTTAATAAGTTTAACTTCTTCCTTTTTTGTCTCACTATCACTGCCTTTTTTATCATTCTTTTGATCATTGGAACTGCATCCGCCAAGAATTAGTAGGGATACTGCAGCCATCGTCAAAACCAATTTTTTCATTAAAGGTTTCATACTTTACCTCCACAACTATAGTTAAGTATACCACAGATGATAAATGAAAGTACATCTGCCTCCGTAATTTTTAAGAAATCCTTAAGCAAATTACGTAAAAACAGCATGCATTGCTACACTTGTTCAACACATGCCGCCTTTTTCATCTAAACATTTTTGATCAGTTCTTGTATCCTTGTAAGCATATCTTCCTTATATAAACCGCCGCCTTGGGCAATGCTGGATCCAACATTTCCCTTTAAATGATACGTATCCGCAAGCATCTCATACACTGCCTTCACATCCAAACCATTGCCTGGATTTGCAGCAACGACAATATGCGCATTATCATACATCTTGCCAATCAGAATTACCGCCTTCTGATATGTATCACATAAGAAGGAAGCCATTTTTACTAACGATTTATTATCAATATCCTCAAACTGTTCAATGATCAGCTGTTCTTCTCTTTGCCCCAGTTCCTTAGCCAGCATCTTATAGTATTTTTGTTTCCAATCACTTACTTCATTATGAAGTTTCCGCGTTTCATTAATGATACGTCCCACACCGGTATCTAAATACAGATGCGAAATTGCTAATGAATGACTGACTTCATCCAACACCTTATAACGGCGTTCTACACAATCCAATAACTGATCACCGACTAGATATTTGATTTTATACCCCTTATTGGTTTTCTCAAAACCACGAATAAACAACAATTGTAAATAACGTAAAGAAGGGACGTGCATACAACCACATAACGTATAATCTAGGGCTCCGATGCGAACGATACGCAAATCGTCACGCATGACATCCTTTTGTGGCAGATGTGCCAAAGCTTCTGCTCTTGTCGGATATAAAATACTGACATTCAGATCATCGCGAATAAGTCCGTTACATAGCACTTGCAATTCAATTGCCATTTTTTCATTGAAATCCGGAAAATCAAATTCCACATCATTTTCTTCATCCCCGACATGATGAGCCAGGGTGTGTACCTTATAAACATTACTCAATACAGCACTGATAAGATGCTGTGCCGTATGTATTTGACATTTACGGAAACGTTCATGCAAATTGATGCTCATAAAAACAGCACCTTCTAACTTCACATCCAGCAAATGCCATACATAGCCATCTTTTTTCTTAAGACCAAGTACCATATGGTTATCCATCATTCCAATATCACTTGCCATACCGCCACTTTCTACATAGAAAATCGTATCTTTACAGGCATGCCAGTATAACCCGTTTTCTTCCTCAACCTTAAGAACCTTGGTGTTTAATTCGGTTTTAAAGCAATTATCATAAAGTTTATTATACATAAGCGTTCCTCCTTTTTTTATTATCTTTAATTTTATCACAAATTCATCATTATTTCACGGCTATCCTTTCTTTATAATATGTGAAATCATGGGTTTCTATGACTATGCCATATCTTGTACGATATATCGCTTTCATAGTATTGATAATTTTGTGTGAATCCTAAATCTTGCATGTATAAGATTTATGAACAAACGTAATCATTTGTTTTCTTTTGAAATTCGCCTAATCATCTTGAGTTTGTAACATATCGTGATATAATGAATAGGCAAATCACAAGGAGTGGTAGAATGAATCAGGTTGCTGAAAACTGGAAAGATTATGAGTGCATGGACACAGGAAATGGCGAAAAACTGGAACGTTGGAAAGATATTATCTTACGTCGTCCTGACCCTCAGGTTATTTGGCCGATTGCTGAAGAAGATGCGCTTTGGAAACAGCCTCATGCCCACTATCATCGCAGTAAATCCGGCGGTGGCAGTTGGGAATATAAAAAGAAGTTTAAAGACAGCTGGACCATCGAATATAAAAATCTTCGTTTTAAAGTTTCACCAACCGGATTCAAGCATACCGGATTGTTTCCTGAACAGGCAGCCAATTGGGATTTCATGATGGATAAGATCAGTCATGCGGATCAAGATATCCGTGTCTTGAATCTATTTGCCTATACCGGCGGTGCCACAATGGCATGCGCCAGTGCCGGGGCAAGTGAAGTCGTACATGTGGATGCCAGTAAAGGGATGGTAAATTGGGCGAAAGAGAATATGATGCTCTCCCATCTGCAAGATCGCAAGATTCGCTTTATTGTTGATGATGTCTTGAAATTTGTTCAGCGTGAAAAACGCCGGGGCAGAACCTATCATGCCATCATCATGGATCCCCCAAGTTATGGCAGAGGTCCTAATGGTGAAGTCTGGAAAATTGAAGAACAGCTATATCCTTTAATTTCCGCCTGTCTTGAAATCTTGGACGAGGATCCTCTATTCTTCTTGGTGAATTCCTATACAACAGGTTTTCCGCCAACAGTCCTTTACAATCTACTGCATGCTACCATTGCCCGTAAACATGGCAACGGTTATATTGAAGCCGGTGAAATCGGTTTGCCAATCACACGCAGCCAAACAATTTTACCTTGTGGTATATATGGAAGATGGGTTAAAGAATAAGGAGAGTTTAGGAAAGTATGAAACATTTTAAAACATTGGCACTTGCATTCTGTGCCGCTGCACTGTTAGTTGGATGCAGCACAAAAGATGCGAAAGAGGATGTTATGAAAAACACCAAATCCTTTATTGATGATGTGAAGGATAAAGTGAATGTAACTGGCGTAGAATATTATACCGGAGAAAGTCTGTTTTACAATGCAAGCGATAATGATCCACAGGTATTAGTAGGTGATGGAACGATCGTTCATATCAGTGCTGATACAAAGGATGGTAAGAAAGCTAACATGTACTACAGCATAAAAGAAGATGGCAAGATGGAAGAAATCGTAAAATTTGCCAAAGATGAAAAAGGCAAGGAAATCCCTGCCGGAGAATATGCTGTTTATTCTGCTGAAAACGAAGTAAAGGATTGGCAGAAATTATCAAAAGAAGAAGTCAGCGAAATCGCTAAATAAAGCAAAAGAAAACAGTATCTCATAGAAGATAACTTGTACTCTTGACAGTGTAGCCATGTGAAAGTGGCTATGCTTTTTTTATGCCTACACAATCATGGCAAATTATCATTTATTACAAGATATGGGTAGATATGCCATCTTCCTTTTCACATAGCGTCATTCACTGTATAAAAACCCCCTATAAGACTTATACGTTTTTTGTATGTGTCTTACAGGGGGTATGATGTTGTCCTTTTCTACATATCTATGAAACCTTTTACGATAGCAGTAATTGTCATACCAAAATGGTCCATATCCTTTATATGGGTATACTACCTTACGTATTATTCCATATTGGCGTGACGGCCAAACATGGTATCACTTGTCATGTTGCGCTTTTCCATCAACATCATCACAGCAATATCCATGAAAATCCCTTCACTTTGCTCAAATAAAGACCCCATCGGCTGAATAGATTTGATATCTCCTTGTTTGGCACTCTTAGGTGATGGAGCACTGATTTCTACGACGACATCCGCCATCTTTGCTATCGTAGATTCTGTATTGATGGTAATTAAGGCGACACGCGCACCCATTTCTTTTGCCTTTGCGGCATGATTGACTAAACTCTTTGTCTCACCGGAACCACTACAGATGACCAATACGCCATTCTCTGCAATATTAGGTGTGCAAGTTTCCCCTACCACATAGCTATGAATGCCCATATGCATTAAACGCATCGCAAAGCCTTTTACTTGAAAACCACTGCGGCCGGCCCCGGCACAGAAAATTTCATCACCTTGATCGATTAAAGAAACAAATTGCTTTGCCGCTTCTTGATCAATCGCGGTTAATGTATGTGTTAATTCTTTTAAGACAATATCGGCATATTCTTTATTATTCATAATATACTCCTTCTTTCTTTTCTTAATTTCTAAATTGCTAGGTTTATCGAAGATGACGTTTCATTTCTTTCGCTGCTTCAGCACGCGCTTGTGCATTACAGATAGCACCACCTACAACAATAATGCCTGCGCCTTCTTCAACGATAGCATCAATGGTAGAAAGCTTTACGCCACCGGCTACTGCAGATTGGGCATGCTGAATTACGCGATTCACAATCTTTAGTTCATCCAACGGATCTTTTCCACTGGATTGTACATCAAATGCCGTATGCACACAAATATAATCAACACCCATGGCATCAATCTCTTTTGTACGCTCTTCCAAATTTTTAACAGCAATCATATCAATCATTATCTTCCCATGATATTTCTTTGCTGCCTTTACAGCACCAAGAATCGTTTCATCATTACTGGCACCTAATACCGTAACGATATCCGCACCGGCTTTAAAAGCTGTTTCGGCTTCTAATTCACCGGCATCCATAATTTTGGCATCTGCCAATACTTCAATATCAGGAAAGTGTTTCTTAAATTCACGCACGGGGCGCATTCCTTCTTCGATGATAAAGGGAGTTCCCACCTCCGCAATATCGACACTGCCTTTGGTTTCTTCTAATAATGTAAGGCAATCTTCTAATGTTAATGTGTCTAAAGCCACTTGTAATTTCATATGCTGTTTCGCTCCTTTTTCTAACTGCTTATAGGATAGTACGTTTTCTTTTTAATCGCAATAATCACTTTTGTTTTTTTAAAAGAAAAAGCATTATTTCTTTGTTTTCATCTTTAATCACAAAATTTAACCAATTTTTACAAGCAAAAACCAAGCAATGCTTGACATGACACACAACTTGTCTTACGATGAAGAAAGCAAAACAAAGAATGGAAAAGGAGGTTTCTTATGTCAAAAAATACCGATACCAGAAGAGATGAAATTTATCGCCTTATTTTAGCAGAAGGCTCCGTTCGTGTGAATGAGTTAGCTGCACGCATGGAAGTCACAACGGAAACGATTCGTAAGGATCTGAATGCCATGGAAGAGCGCGGATTAATTGTCAAAACGCATGGCGGTGCTGAAATCTTAAACAGCTATTATCAGTTGCCTTTGGATGTGAAATTGAATGAACATGCTTATGAAAAACAACTGATTGCAAAAGCGGCATTATCCTATATTCGTGATAATTCTATCATCTTTCTTGATCCAGGCAGTACGACCTTATATCTGTCTAAATATTTACGTCTAAAGAAAGGCTTAACCGTTGTTACCAATTCATTGGCGATTGCGGAAATCATCTCCGAAACACAACATGATCTTATCATTGCCGGAGGTAAACTGCAAAAACGGGGAAAATCAACCATTGGAACCTTTGCGACTCATATCATCGATACAATTGTATTTGATACTTGTTTTCTAGGCTGTGATGGTTTTTTGAATGGACCGACAACCTTTTCTCATGAAGAATTGGAAGTAAAACAGCATGTCTTAAAACGCAGTGAAACCAGCATCCTATTGTGTGACTCCAGTAAATATCAAAAGCATTCTACCTTTACCTTTGCACAGTGTCAGGAATTTGATGTCATGATAACAGATGCAATCAGTGAAAAAGATGCTGCCGTTGTCAAAGGCATTGCGAATATCATCGTAGCAGAATGATCAATTGCTTTTTAACCTTTCAAAATTGATAGATTACTTTTTCCCTGAATAGTTTTCATCTAGTAGTACTTATGGTATAGTAAGGGTGTTAAAAAGTGAGGTTTTCTTATGAATGTAACATTATTAGCTACCATCCTTGCCATTAGTTTTTTTAGCATTGGGGTTTATGCATATCGTCGCAAAGAAGCCATGTGGTTTTGGTCAAGTCCTACCTATCAACAATTAACGTTTCATGATCCTGTTACATTTAATCATAAAACTGGTATCATGTGGATGTTGTTTGGCATTGCTTTTTTCCTTCCTGTACCATTTCGCTATTTCCATTTCTTTAAAGAAAACATCTTCATCATGTTATTATCCTGTATTCTGACCATTGGCTTATTCGTGATGATGATCTATTGGCATCATTTGTATCAGATACACCGTAAATAAGCCTTACATAAACTGTTTCTTTATATAAACGATAAAAAAGAAGTCTCTTTCATCGTGTGTGCAAACAGTAATCAAAACACGCTATCAGACTTCTTTTTTTGACTTATGCTATTTATTTATATCATTGTATCCTTTTTCTAATCCTGCTGACTTCTAACATATAAAGATATTTAGTCATCCATTTGCTGAATATGGGCGATAATTTGTTGCATGATTTCTACGCGGTGAAAAGGTGTTATTAAATAAAACCCATCCACAAAGGATGCCATTTCATCAATGGTTGCCTTCGCTATCGTAACCGCCAACACTGCCGCTTCTTCCCTGTTTTTATGCTCATAGCGAGATAAGATGGCATCATCTACTTCAATACCGGCAATCTCATTTTTCATATACAATGCATTGCGATAAGAGACGATAGGCATCACACCGCCTAAGATCCATGCATCCAATTCACGATGAGCTTGTTGTAAATTTTGCAGACCCTTGGCCGAATGAATCGGCTGTGTTAAAAAAGCTTGTACACCCTGCTGTATTTTTTGTTTCGCTTTTAATAGCTCCTGCTTAAAATTTGCAGCATTCACATTTAAAGCGCCAAAAATCAAAAAAGGATGAGGGAAGGTAGTTTCATTTAAGTCGCGTATATAACCAGCCAATAATTGTGAGTTAAAGCTGAATACACCTTTTACTTCCTGACGATCTGCCGCCGGTATAGGATCTCCTGTTACGACCAACACATTATAAATATCTTCAATATTTAACCCAAACAACAAAGCTTTTGTCGCATTAATATTACGATCACGACATGTCATATGCGGTATGACATCTATGCCTAATTCACGGTGCAATTTGCAGGCCAACAAAGAACTATCTACCCGTGCACGGGCAATCGGACAATCGGCAATCGTAATTGCGTCTATTCCCTGCTCCTTGAGATATTCCGCATCATTCATAAATCGTTCGATACGGCAATCCATGGGTGGATCAAATTCTACACATATGACTTTTTCTTTTCTTTGTAATTTTTTGCGCAAAGGATTGCAATCCTTATAAAGAACCGGATCATTCGCTGCCGGTGTGGGAAGTGATAACACAGCTTCTTCTTGTAATCTTTCTTTGATCTTTTGAATATAAGAAGGCTTGCTACCGCAGCAGCCACCCAAGATACGAACACCCATACTGCTGATTTTTTCCATTTCCTGCGCATAATAGCTACTATTATCACGAAAATACGTATGGTTGGCTAAAATTGTCGGATAACCGGCATTTGGCATGATGAGAATGGTATCTTTCTTTGTATCAAAATACTTCAATAAACGGCGCATATGCATCGGCCCGCAAATACAATTCAAGCCAAAGCCATGAATATTTTCATCTTCATGTGCTGCTTTCACCAATTTCGTCAAAGGTACCCCTTGCTGCGTATAGCCATCTGCTGTCACAGCAAAACTTACTAGTACGCATACATGGGGACAACGCTCTTTCAGATATGCCGCTATTTCATGAATACCATGATCATTAGGCAAAGTTTCAAATAGAAAACAATCTGCACCCTCTTCTAAAAAAACATCCACCAATTCTTTATATTGCGTAAAAGCACTGCGCGTTCTCGTCTCTACACAGGGACCGATATCCGCAAAGACAGATGCCTGATAAGGGGTTGCTACGCGCTTGGCAATACGATAGCCTTGCCTTAACAACTCTTCTCGTTTCGCCTTACTACAATCCAAGACTGCCTCATTCATCGCAAAGGTATTTGTTTTGATGGCATTTGCTCCCGCCTTCAGATATTCTTCATGAATAGCAGCCACTCGTGTTGGAGCTTTTACATTCGCCATTTCACAAGGCTCTTCATTGCCGTATAAGGATGCATAATATGTACCAAAAGCACCATCAAATAACAAGCGCTTTTGTTTCATGAACAATGGATGCATCACCCAAACACCTCCTTTGCGATATCTGCGCTTGCTTTTGCATCTTTTGCATAATAATCAGCCTGCACTTTATCCGCATATTCTTGACTGACAACAGCACCGCCAATCATGATCTTACAAGGATGCTTACATGCATGCAGTGCTTGAATCGTTTCTTCCATAGCAGCGAGTGTCGTCGTCATTAATGCACTTAATCCAATCAAGGGTATTTGCTTTTCGACTGCCGTTTTTACAATTATATCTACTGGAACATCTTTTCCTAAATCAAATACCTGATAGCCGTAATTTTCCAAAACGACTTTTACAATATTTTTTCCTATATCATGAACATCTCCGCGTACCGTAGCCAATAAAATTTTGCCTTTGGTGATGGTCGTCTTTCCTTGCCGTTGCAATTGCTGTCTAATTTCATCAAAAGCGGCCTGTGATGCACTAGCTGCATTGATAAGCTGAGGAAGATATAGTTGCTTGTTTTCATACAAATTTCCTACCTTATCAAGTGCCGGTATCAGATACGCATCAACGATCGTCAATGGTGTTTCCTTTTCCAATAACTTCTTACATAATGCTCTGGTTTCTTCCTTTAAACCTTTTTGAATCGCCATATCTATCGTGATGCCAGCTTTTTCATTCCCTTTGTTTTGTTCACCATCTTTTTGCTCAGCAAAGCGTTCAATATACGCTTGGGCATCAACATCCAAACCATGCAATACGCGAAAACTATACACTGCCTCCATCATCGCGGCATGATTTGGATTGATAATCGGCATATTCAATCCGGCACTCAAAGCCATGGTAAGAAAACTCTGATTTAATAAGAGGCGTCTTGGTAAGCCAAAAGAAATATTAGATACTCCTAATACTGTAGGTACCTGTAATTTTTCTTTCACCATATGTAATGTTTTTAATGTTTCAATGGCGCTTTTTTGCTGCGCAGATACCGTAAGTGTCAGACAATCAATAAAAACTCGTTCTTTTTCTATATGATATTGTTGCGCTGTAGTAAGAATGCGCTTTGCAATTTGATATCGTTTTGAGGCATCGTTGGCAATCCCTTGTTCATCCAACGTCAACCCTACCACATTTGCCCCATATCGCTCAATGAGCGGTAAAATCTGTTGCATGCTAGATATTTCTCCATTCACTGAATTTACAATGGCAATTCCATTATATATCCGTAAGGCTGCTTCAATAACCGCTGGATCTGTAGAATCAATTTGCAAAGGAACGTCAACCAACGTCTGTAAATGACGAATTACTTCCACCATCATCTGTTTTTCATCAATTCCCGGCAACCCCACATTTACATCCAACACTTCCGCACCTGCTTCTATCTGTTCCATAGCAATCGCTGCAATTTCATCTAAATCATGATCAAGTAATGCCTGTTTCATCCGTTTATTTCCGGTTGGATTAATGCGTTCTCCAATGACCCGCACCTCATCCATTGTTACACATTTGGTTGGTGTACAAACACAGGATGGTATTTTTTTCGCAACCATTGTTCCTGTCATAGCGTGCTGTTTTAATTCGGCAATAAATGCAGGCGTTGTACCACAACAGCCACCTATATAACGGATAGGCAAATGTGTAAAACGCTGTAAACTATTCGCAAACTCATGTGCTTGCATCGCATAAGTATTTGTTAATGGATCCGGTAGCCCGGCATTTGCCTTGACAATGAGAGGCAGGTTTGTATACGCGGCCATTTCTTCCACGATTGGCAACAGATCATCTGGCCCCAATGAACAATTGACGCCAACGGCATCGACCCTTAAACGTTCAGCTAACAAGGCAAAGCTGGCAGCACAACATCCGGTAAATGTACGATGATCTTTTTCAAAACTCATGGTCACAAAAATTGGCAAATTGCTATTCTCTTTCGCCGCTAAAATAGCTGCCTTAACTTCCATCAGATCACTCATTGTCTCAAACACGATTAAATCAGCACCCGCTTGTTCCCCGGCCATTACCATTTCCTTAAAAATATCGTATGCTTCATCAAACGTTAAATAGCCATTTGGTTCCAGTAATTCGCCAATCGGTCCTATATCAAGCGCTACTCTTGTTGTTACATTGGCTGCTTTTTTAGCTTGTTGGATAGCCGAAGTTATAATTTTCTGTACACTAAAACCACTCTTTTTTAATTTTTTACGATTTGCCTGAAACGTATTTGCATAAATGATATCTGCACCACTTTCCACATACGCTTTATGAATACTTGTCACAATATCACCATGATGATATCCGAATACTTCAGGCAATTCTCCCGGTGTTAATCCTTTTTCCTGCAGCATGGTTCCCATCGCACCATCTAATAATGTTATCATCGCCTTATCTTTCACAAACAGTTCCTCCTTTACGATATTCACAGTGTTCTTTCAATGCACATACGCGACATCCGCGAACGATAGCTGGCTGTACTGTTTTCGCAATGCCGATAATCGCCGTAACACTTTTTTCCGGCACTAGCATGCAGGATTCACTAACGTGTAAACCAATTTTTCGCTCAGCATCCACTACCTGTAAAAAAGCTTTTTGTGTACTCACTGGCAAATCTCCATAACCACAAGAAAAACGATCGGTCAAGAACGCTTGTCGTTTTGCATATTGTCTGCGAAGCTGTTCATTCACATCATCACAAACTGCTTCAATCATTGCATTCGCACAGGCATTATACACATATGCTTTTCCCATATCACTGATTTCCAACGCACGTAGGCGCCTGTCTGTTTTAATCCCTAAGGTAGCGGCCATGATGATAACAGCATGGCTTTCTTTCAATAAGGCCTGTATGCTCTTCCCTTGCAGTTTTATATAACGGCATTGATGATTTTCTAATGGAAGTGTTCGATAAATGACCTGACATCGCACATCTTGATTAAGAAGTGTCATCATCTCTTCCACTTGCTTATGAAGAAGTTCATCCATCATCTGACTACCCAGATAATGTAAGATATCTTCTTCCTTCACCTTTGGCATTTTCCATAGCATAAAAAAGCCTCCTTTCAAAAAAACTTTCATCCTTAGGACGAAAGTTTATCGTGTTACCACCTAATTTCATCACTGTTCTTCAGTGACCTCATGAAGCATACCTATGCTCCTGCCTGTAACGCAGCATTTACGCTTTTTTCTACCATATCGAAAAAAGTAGCTCCAAGACCATCTTCTCAGGACATTCCCTAATCTTTTTTCACCATGGCAAGATTCGCTGTATAGTTCTTATCCTGTTGCTCTTCTCTTCAACGCATTTTATTGCCTAATTTTACCATTGTGAATCATATTCGTCAATAAAGAACGATGAAATATATAACATTATATACAATGATTCACTCTTCAAATACTAAAGGTAAAATCCTTATTGTGAACATACCACTCTGTATCTTAAACTTTACTGAAATATATCCATCATTGCTATATAAAGAAAGTAAAGGTCATCGCCTTATGATAAGGGATGACCTTTCTTGGTGTATTTACTGCTGAAATATATTCTGCCTTTTATCTGGCGCGAATACCAACATACTTCGTATATTCACCATATTTTACTTTATGTGTTGATGACCAGTAATATGGTCTTACACGATAGCGATATACTTCACCTGCTTTTACATTCGTATCATTGTATGTTGTTCCTTTTAAGACACTTTTCATAGTTTCCCATTTCTTTGTCTTGTTGTTATAACGATAAACATTATAGCCTTGTGCTCCTGGTACTTTATCCCATGAGAACTGTATTTTACCTACATAAGATTTAACATCTTTGATTTTTGTCTCTTTCAGCATCATACCTTCAACAGAACTGCTGTATGGTCCAAAGAATGCGACACCATTGACTCTACCATATGGTAAAACACGATATAAGTAACGTTTTCCAGCAACTGCTGCTTTATCTGTATACGTTGTTTTTGTGGTGGCACCCAGATACTGCCAAGCTTTCTTAACATTATCATAGCGATAGATGCTGTAACCACCTACACCATTTACCTTATTCCAAGAGAACTTCAATTGTTCATCTTTTTGTGTAACACTGCTCAGTTTTGTACTGTCAAATAATTTTGCCGACTGTGCATTTGAATACTTACTGATTACTGTTTTTCCATTTTTCTTGTAGTAAGCTTTTACACGATACGTATCGATTTCACCCTTAGGCTGATCTTTTAACTGTACAGTGGTATTCTTAGTCCAACCAATATTTTCATATTTCAGCGTTTTACGATTATAATGATAAATATTATAACCAGTAGCATCGCTTACTTTATTCCATGTTAATGTCAAGATACCCTTGCTGGCCTTGATTTGATTCAATTTAGGAGCATTTATTGCTGTAGGTACTGGTTCAGCTTTTGTTTTCAACGTCTTTGGTTTTGTATAGTCACTATAATGGTTTGTTCCATCAATGGTTACAAATGCTCTAACCTTATAAACATACGTTGTTTCCGGAGCTAAATTCTGTAGTTTATAAGAGGTTTGCGTCAATGTTGCAATCGCTACATATTTTTTCGCTTTTGTATCAAGCTTATAAACTTTGTATCCTGAAACGTTGCTTACTTTATTCCAAGCGATTGTCGCTGAAGTATGTTTAATATCTGTTAATGAAACATTTTCAGGAGTTGTGACAGTCAATGCTTTTGTTTTTACTTTATACGTCGTTGTATAAGAACTATAATAAGTTTTACCATCAGCTTTTGCATAAGCTCTGACTTTAAATGCATATTGCTTATTAGGATTCAAGTTTTGTATTGTACAAGAAGTTGTTTTGACTGTTTTTGCCAAATCATATTTATTTGTTTTCTCGTTATACTGATATACTTGGTATCCTTCCACATCTGCTGCCTTATCCCATGATAAGGTTAAAGCATCTTGTGTGACATTGCTGCTTGTAACATTTTTAGGAGCAGCAACAGCTAATACTTTCGTTGTCACGTTAAGTTCTTTACTATCAGAACTATAATAAGTTTTGCCATCAACATTTAGATAGGATCTAACTTTGAATTTATACTTCGTAGATGATGTTAACTGTTTCACAGTATAAGTATTTACATTAGGATTATCAAATTTTTGAATCATCTCATATGCTTTTGTTTCATCACTATATTGATATAATTCATAACCCGTTATGTTAGAAGCTTTATCCCAAGTTAAGGTTGCTTCATGCATGGTAACATCGCTCGCTGTCATACGTTTTGGATTTTGTACAAGGATATCAAAGCTAAAATACTTTCTACCTGTAATACTTCCACGATGTCTATCTACAGCATCACCGATATTTATTTCAATTGGAATAATTTCAAAATATCCCTTGCCTGGCAATACATTATTAACAGCTGGTTCTGAATCAGTAGCATCTTTTCCATAATGTACTAAATATTCAAAATCCGCGCCTTGTCTAAATACTGTCTTCTTGCCCTTTTCATCCGTATAACTAACGACAATCTTTGGAGTTCTCTTGCCACCGGTATAGTAATATC
Source organism: Eubacterium sp. 3_1_31 (assembly GCF_964249515.1). Classification (NCBI taxonomy): domain Bacteria; kingdom Bacillati; phylum Bacillota; class Clostridia; order Eubacteriales; family Eubacteriaceae; genus Eubacterium; species Eubacterium sp. 3_1_31. The sequence goes on along the minus strand of NZ_CAXUBY010000008.1, from coordinate 49,765 downwards.
CATCATATTCCGTAGTAACATCAATCTCATCAACACTTACCTGTCTCCAGCCACATACCTTACAAATTCTAGTGCCATCTGGCTGCGTTTCATATTCATGAAGAGGTGCTCTTGTTCCGACAATTTCTTTATATTCATTCGCTGCAGGACAGTAATATTTCGTACGTTCACGTATCATACAGCTTGGGTCATCATGATACACAATTTCTACATCTTCGGAATAACCATCTGCATTAAAGTAGTACATGGTATCCGCAAATTGTTTCCAGCCGATCTGTTTCTGACCGCCCAAGAATCCCATATATTTACCGGTTGCTTTATCTTTAGCGATACCTGTAAATGATTTCAGGCTAATTGTTTCTTTACAGTGAATACAAACAGCATAGCCATCAACAATTTCATATTCATGTCCATCTTTATCACATTTGTATTCTTTGGTTCTTGTATAAGTATCCAAGATGTTTCCATTTGCTTCGCGTGCTTCAATTGTGAATTCTTTTGTCGTAGCTGAAACACTCATATATACGCCATCAAATGTTGTGATATATTTGTCAAATTCGAAACCTGTATCTGTAGTTGGATATGTCTTATCACCAGTTGTTCCACTAATCAAATAGACAGTTCCATTGTCTTTATCAACTTTTCCACCTTTTAAAGGTTTCGTACGATTATACGTATGATCATGACCTGAGAAAACAAAGTCAATACCAGCTGCATCACATGCAGGCGGAATAATTTTATTGATAATGTCATTACCACCGGTTGGATTGGTGTAATATGCAGGCTGATGAATTGCTAAAACTTTCCAAGTTGCATCACTCTTTTTAGCGTCTTCTACAAGCCAACTAGCTGCACGATTTAGCCTATTCGTATCTTTCGTAAAGTTGATTACCGCAAAATACATATTGCCATATTCGAAGGAATAGTAATCACCATTGTTTTCACTTGGTATATTATAAATAGCCTTACTGTTATCGCCAGTTAAATCTCCTTCATATTCATGGTTACCAAAGACATGGATCATATCAAGACTATTAAACAATTCTCCATAAAGATTTGCAATACCATCCCAATATTCAAATTTTGCGCCATTATCTACTGCATCACCTGTTTGCAATCCAAAATCATATTTGATACCATTGTTCATTAACGCATCAGCAATACGGTTGGTTCTATCCATATCCAATGTCTGGATATCACCTAATACAAAGAAGTTTACGTTCTTATTTTTGTATGGTGTTGTAAATGATTTCAGATCTGACCATTTATCACCGTCACCAACACGATAAACATACGCTGTTCCAGAACTTAAGCCCGTTGCAATTACGCTATTTAAACGGAACGCATGGTTATCTTCCACGTTTGCGGAACCATCAAGTTTAATTAATTCTGTCGTTCCGGTTACATTCTTAAATGCCTTTTCTTTGTTTGCATCAAAATCAGCCTTAGTAGCTATCTGCATAATGGCTTTGTTTTGTGATTTAAATGGATCTGTAAACCATGTAACACTCTTTTGTGTATTAACATCTTTACTTGCATGGCTCATAACGTATTGTGGTGAGCCATCCTCATTTCCTGCTATAGCAAAACTATAATCAGTTAAGATGAAGGATACATCTTCGCCTTTTTTAGCATAGATGGAGAACATAGCAACAGCCTGGTTTAATGCATCTGTTTCTATATAGCCATTCGCATTTGTGGTACCTAACGATTGGTTAGTATCCACATTGAAAATTTCTGCACCTTCAACTGCTTTTCCACTAGCATCTACAACATAAATTTTTCCGCTCATTCCAACAAACATCGTATCTGTTTTCAGTGTTAAAGGCGCAATGATTTCGATACTTGTTTTTTTCGTTGAGAATGATTTTGCATAGTGTTCCGGTTTTTCACTGTTATAAGTCGCTTGACCACTTTGTACTAAATAAGTTAATTGAGTACCTTTTTTAACATCACTTGGCATTTTCAAACGAATGGTTGCTACTACTCCTTCACCGGTAACGGCAGCTTCTGTTTTTCGTTTCCCTTTTAAGGTAAGTACTCCCTTAGCACTATTATAGGAATCCTCTACTTTTCCAAAATCTTCATTCCAAATGATTTCATAATTTTGAGCAAATTCTTTCTTTATCGCGATTTTGGTAGTGATTTCATCCAGATCTTCTAAGCGATTTGTTTTGATTTCCAGATCATAAGGTTTATTTAATACTGGATTTTCCGTTGTCGCAGGCTCTAGGGATAACGTTGTATGCTTTGCGTTCTCACCTTTTACCGTAAAGTAATGTGTTTGCTCTGTTTCATTACCACCCTTATCACGAATAACGGTTCTGATGGAATGTACACCATTTGCCAATTCCATATCATACAGATAAGAAACGTTTTTACTGCTATCTACAATAAAGTTATCCGCAAATATAGTACCGCCTGATTCATCTTGTCCTTTAACACCGACATTAACACCATCGACATACATACGGATCAGATCATATTCCATTCCTTTTGTATATTTATTTTCAACATCATGGAAAGTGCTCATGAAGGAAATTTTATTACTTGTGATAACATCGTTGTCACCAAAAGTTTGGAATTTTTGATTGTCTGTACTATATTGTACCTTATCAATAATAGGTGAATCCGTATCATCTACATTCGTACCATAGACAAATTGCATGTTATCCAAATAGATTTCGCCAGCTGTTTTGCTTCCCATCTCAATGCCTGGAACATACATGATTCTAAAAGTAGCACCTTTAGCCAGTTTAAATTTTGTTGCCCCTTTGCCAGTCAAATCCGCTTCTAGGTATTTCCATCCCGTCCAGTTGATTCCGGCATCTTCTTTTGAGACATGCGAATGATCCGGTAATTCCTGATTCGTCTGATAGGTAAAGTCAACATACATGCTAGAGCCAGCCTCTACCCATTCACCATTTGCCTGCTGATAAGCTACCTGTCCACGCAACCAGAAATTATCAATACCTTCAGGCGCATATACCCAAACACCGATTGCTGTAGGTGAACCTGGTATTTCATAATTATCCTTTGTGCCAAAATAAGCACCACGGGTCGTATTCGCTGAATTCGTGAAGTCATAAGATAATTTTAAAGCATTTTTACCCATTCTGACTTCGCCTGTATCGATATCAACAATTTCTGCTGATACTCCGGTATCTTCAGCACTTGCCATAGTGATAAATGGTGTATCTTCACCATCATGTCCGATTTTCCAATATTCTTTTGCAGGAATGATTGTTTCTTCTCCAGTTTCTTCATTTACCTGTTTCTGATCTTCAAAATCCCATGCAACAGTAGGGAGCTTACCAACGATGACATGAATACTGCCCTTTACATCACGGTTATATTTTGAATAACCGGTAACGGTTCCTTCCAGTGTCTCACCATCCGATGTAATAAACGTATTTCCATCGAAATGACCCATTTTCGGATTAGAAACTTCCCATTCAATATCTCCGCCTTTGATATGCACATTACGTTTTTGCCAGCGAACCTCTAGTCCTAAAGAAGATTCCGCTTCAAAGCCAAGACTTATTTCTTCTGTCTTAAACGAAATTTCATCAGGATGACGCACTTCGATAGATGCCGTTCCCACTACTCTTCCTTGATACATCTGGTTTACAACAAGCGTTCCTTCTTTATCTTTTAAAGTAACAACTCCGGTATTCGCATCGATAGTACCAATACTTTGATCTTCAACAGCCCATGTAACCCCTGCTGGCATTGGTGCTTCTCCACCGCCGCCATCAACACCGGTCGCATTGAATTTCACCGTTTGATTTGGAGTATATACTTCATCATTTGGCGAAATAGAACTATGGTCAAATTTTCCATCTTTCACACTTGTCGATAGGAATAATAAACCGCTGGAAACAGCACGTAATTTACCATCAGAAGGATTATTGCGTGCTTCTAAAGCATTCGTTCCCTCGTATCTAGCCATATAGGTAGCACTTCCGCCACCATCTAAGTTAATGGCCGTTACACAGCCAGCAGCAGCTAACAAACTAGCCATCTCTGGAACAGTGTGTCCAGATGATTGATCAGAAATACCATGTGTGGTAAAAGTAACAATAGAGCCATCTGCCTTTAAGCCGATTGCTGCTCTTGTCATTCTTACCATATCAGGAATCATTTTGCGGCTCGCCATTCTTTACTAAGAATGGTCCACCACCAACAGCCTGTTCACAGTCATCCATTGGCTGACTGGCATCACGTATCTCTGCTTTTCCTTCTTTTGTAATACAAAAATATGTATCAATTGGTTGTTTGATAATCTTGCCATTCATTACCAGGGCACCCTGTGGTTCCCCTGTCCCCATATGGAAGAAGTCAGCATTAACTGCCGCAACTACCGTTTCATTTTTGATACCATTTTTCTTCATGTAGTCTTCATAGCCCTTGGCCTGTTCTGCCATCGTAGCTAATTCCCATGAAGATGCATCATAATTAGAACCATAACTTGCTACTACTTTTGTTGGAGAATCTTTTGACATCTGGACTTCCATCATGTAGTCAATCTGCTGTTTATCTCCTTTTGTAGTATTCGTAACGATTTCCGTTTCACTGATACCCGGTGCTATTGTTTTATCTGTTTTCTTTACTAAAACATAGCCATCAGGTAATTTGTCGTTATTAACATTGATCTTAGCATGTGCTTGTTCCATTTGAAATGAAAAAACAACATTAAAAACCATGATGAATGTCAATACAAGACTTAAGCCTTTTTTCAACCTTTTTCTCATGAACTTTCTCATCCCTTCTCCTTTAACCTGGAAGCATCAAAACATTTTTATAATTCTAACCATATAAAAAAATACTAAAAATGTTACGAACTTCTACTATAATGATATAATAATTAGCCTCAATATTCAACTGTCTTCCGTTTTTTCTAAGCCTTTTCCCACAGTAAAAACTAGCCCAGAAATGGTGCTGTATATTCTTTTGACTTAGCTTCTCATACGATTTATTTTAATTGCTAGACGAAACAATCTTCCTTTTTTTTTATTTTTTCATTCGGTAAACAAAAAGGGTTCACTTCACAGTATTTCTTAAACTGTTCTACCTGCTTTTTTAATAGCTTTAATCTCTTATTCGTTTATCGGTTTCTTTCTCAAAACCACTTGTTTATTTAGATGACCCCAAAAAAGACAATGAGTGTTTAAACTCACTGTCTTCTTGATCTTTTCACTTTTTCTATTTCTTACTTATTTTGCCACTCCAGAGCGAATATCACTAAATGGAGAGAATACACGTTTTCCACTTACCCATTTGTAAGAACGAACTTTGTAATAATAACGTCTTCCTGAAGTAAGTGATGTACTGCGCTTATAAGTTGTATATTTGTCATACGTACCTAATAAAGCGTATTTTCCATTCAAACTGCTTGCACGATATACTTGATAATAAGAAGCTTCACTATCAAAACTCCAAGTGATTGATAATGTCTTTTTCCCTGACTGTGCAACTGTTAAATTCTTAGGTGCCTTTAATGATGGCGTAGCACTTACCACTGGACTAAATGCTCCCATGACACGTCTTTTATTAATTACACGATAGCCACGTACTTTATAATAGTATTTTGTACCTGTTTTTAAACCAGTGCTATACTTAGTATCATAATATTTATTGTAAACACCGAGCAGAGAATATTTTCCTTTTTCACTAGTCGCACGATATACCTGATAATAATCAAATGCATTATTTTGATCCCATGTTACCTTGATTTCTGTAGAACTCAATTTCTGTAATTTAACATTTTTTACTGTAGGTACTGTTCCTGCGGTCCAACTCAGCTTATATTTGCCGCCGTCATCCCATGAACCAGAGCTTACTTTTACATAATATACATTAGAACCACAGAATTCTAAAATTTGCTGATCAGGTGAAGCAGGTTTACCATATAAATAATCATAATCCAATGTTTCTGATAAATCTTGATTATAGACATTGATATCCATATCTTCATAAGCTGAGATACTTAATCTTACAAACTTAGAAGTTGTTGTAATTTTATACCAATCTTCTCTATCTTGAGTAGTTAATGCCCCAGTAATCGTAGCACCTTTATTTAATGTCATTGCGTGATCAAAGTCATTAGGTTCTATATCATTTGCCCCTAAAGAAGATATAGAAGCTTTAATTTGATATCTGCTGGCAGCAGATCTTTCATTATCAATTACAACTTTATAAGTACCTGGTGATACATAAGCTGTAATCACTTTTGTCACAGGTGAAGCAGCAGAATCAGTATAAGCATATACTGTGTCATATCGCTCAGATAAATCTGCAGAATAGTAAGACATGCTAACATCGCCATAAGACATACATGTCAACACCATTTTTGAAGCTTGACTTACTTTTAAATCATAAGTTACTTTTGCATTGTAACCTTTATCCGTACTGCCACTGATAAAAACATTTGATGTAGGCAGTGTTGCCGCATGTGTAACAATTAAATTTTCATTGCCAATGATGGTAACTGCTAATAATAGACTAACAATCCCTGCTAATAATCTTTTTACTCTTTTCATATGTTTCTCCTAATCCGTCGTCTAACTAAATTTTCACCTTTACTGGTGTGCTGAATGGTGAGAACACACGTGTTCCTTTTACCCATTTATAAGCACGCACTTTGTAATAATAGGTGTTTCCCTTCTTTAATTTTTTACTAGTACAAGTAGTTGTGTTTTTGTCATAAGTTGCCAACAATGCATATTTCCCATTCGCACTTGTGCCACGATATACTTGATAGTAGGTTGCCCCTACAATTTTATTCCAAGTTATTTTAGCCGTTGTACTACTTGTCGCCTTAGCTGTTACTTTACTTGTTTTTGAAAGTACTGGCTTTCCTGTAATGACACTGCTAAATGGTGAGAATACACGTTCTCCTTTTACCCAGCGATATGCACGTACTTTATAATAATACGTATTGCCGGTTAATAAAGATCTGGAAATGGAGGATGTCGTTGTACTGTTATATACACCTAACAACGCATATTTCCCCGTTTTACTTGTACTGCGATAAACCTGATAATATGTTGCGCCATCTGTTAATTTCCAACTGATCTTTAACGTAGTAGAAGTATTTGGACTTGCTTTTACATTGGTAGGAGCAGCAAGTTTTGGCGTTCCCTTTACAACATTAGAGAACGGTGAATATATACCTTTTTTATTTACAACTGTATACGCTCTGACTTTGTAATAGTATGTCTGATTGGTGAGTAATGCCCTACTCTTCATACTGAAGGTATTTTCATCATAAACACCTAATAACCTAAAATCTTTTGTAGCATTGGTAGAACGATATACCTGATAGTATTTTGCGCCTTCACTCTTTGCCCATTGAACGTTTACAGAAGTTGCTCCAGCAGAACTAGTTTGAATACCAGTAGGTGTTGCTGGTTTTGTCGTAACGCTGCTTATTGTGCTAAACATACTATATTCGCCATCTTTAAACGCGCGTACTTTATAGTAATATGTCTTGCCTGCAGATACAGCAGCATCACTAATCGTCGTTGTTGTATAATTTTTACGATTCACCAAACTATAAGTGCCATTGACAGAATCCGCACGATATACCTGATAGTATTCTGCACCAGCTACTGCATCCCAACTTACTTTCACTGTATTAGAAGTAGCTGTAAGAGCACTTAAAACCGGTGTTCCAACGCTCTTACTGGTAATGATTCTTCTTGGTGAATAGCTTGAATAAAGTCTGTCACCGCTAACCATAGCATAAGCTTTCACTTTATAATGATACTCTACACCTGGCTGTGCTGTTTCATCGATTAATGTCGTAGCATTTCCTTCAGCCACCTTGCTAAAAGTGCCAGTAGCTGATGTTGAACGATACAATGCATAACCATCTGCTCCCTTAACACTTGTAAAGCTAGCTTGGATTTTTCCCTCACCTAAATTTACAAGCGTTAAATTGTTTGGTGCGTCTGGTTCATCTTGATAAACCGTTGTACCATATGGATGTGCTTTACCAAAAGCAGAAGTAAGTGCATATTCAGCGTTCAAAGTATATCCTTGTGAAACAAATGTGTCATAAGGTTTTAATAATTTCTTATAAGTCATATCATTGGTTTCTTCATAATAGGTTGCTGCACCTGTGGCATCAAAGTTATACCACTTGCCATCCATAAGAACAAGATTCCATCCGTGCGCTATGGTATCTTTCTTATCTTCTAAATAGAGATCACCATTCACACGTCTAGTTACTAAACCTAATTCTTTTAATAAACGATATGCTCCTAAAGTCTGTCCATAACATTGTGCTTCTTTGCGTACCAAAGAATCATAAGCAGTAATCATCAGATTTCCATTGTCAGGTCGAGGGTTATTGTTATAATGCAAATTGGTTGCTAAATAATCATAAACAGCTTTTGCTTTATCATAGTCTGATGAAGCCTGTGTAATACCATTATTGGCAAATGATGCTAGTATTTGTGAAACCTTTGCATCTACCGCTTCCTCTTCCTGTTTACTTGTATAATAATCAAGTTCAAATGTAAATGTATAAGAATTCAAGCTGCCTACTTTACCATCGATTCCAGTCGTTATACGAATCGTATTTGGTTTAATCGTATATCGTAAATAATCCCCTTGCGTAGCTGTAGCAGGATCTGCTTTTTCATCATCTGTCCTAGCCATCTCATATAATTCGTTCCCTAAGCCTGAAGGGAATGTCCCAGCGTTATAAATAAGGGAAATCTTTTTATTTCGCTTGACCATCTGTTCTTTGAGATAGTCTGCCGCCTTTGCCTTATTTGTAAATTCATTCGCTGCAGGATTACTAGCTACTGCTTTCACTGTAACTTCATTTGAATCGACTTCTTTGCCATTAACGCTTTCTCTGATCTTATATGTGTATTCTTTTCCAATCGTCAAATTTGTTGCATCAAGGAAAAACAACCCATATTTAGGATCTCTTTTTACCAAACCGTCATAATAGCCATCATCGCGTTTTCTCATAATCATGTATTCTGCATCCGTTGGATCACTCACACGATTGCTTGCTGTCCATTTCAATAAGATACCATTATCACGATCTGCTTTAGCTGTTAAAACCGGTGTAGCAGATGCTGCATGTACTGTCATGAATGTTGTTGGAATCAAGGTCGAGACTGATAAAACGAATGCACATACTAATACCATAAACTGCTTCATTTTACTCTTCATACTATTTCTCCTTTCAATGTTCTATATGCTCAATATCAATTCTTCACTCCTTTCTGTTTTATTGATGAGAAAGGTTACACCTCTCTTTGCATCTACTATTTATGTGAATCCTTCTTTTTTGAAGTTTCCGCTGCTGAAAATTTATAAACTGTTATGCCTTTGGTGTTTTCACCAAATCGCTTAATCTCTTTCACTTTCACCTTATGTTTTGTAACCCGTTCAATATTCATTTGTGCTACTTCAACATAAGTCGGATTTGCCGATGTGAAATAGATATTTTTTTTCAAAAGATCTTCCCAATACAAGGATGTCAAGCCATTCTTTTCCAATTGTTGATAATACAATTCTGAGAATGTATAGGAACCGCCGGCGACCATCGTATTAATTGGTTTTTCATTAGGATAAACAACGAATGGATTACGATTTACCGTTCCGGCAGAGAAATCATAAACATAAAAATGCTCAGGATTCTGTATTGCGTATTGTTCGAAATTCTGAAACTGTTCAGAAGTGGCTTCCGTATTTGTTTGTGTAGCTGCATAATCTTTATCTATATAGACCATATAAATACCGCCTACACTTACTACAAGAGTTATAGCAAGCATTGGTTTAAAGACCTTTTTATAGGATACATCTAGCCAACGCAGAAACATCGTCATCATAAACATGAAACAAGGAATCAGTAAAGACTGATAACTTCTTAATGGCAACCTGCCTTTAAATCCAAGATAAAGCAGTAATACGGCAAACCCGCCGCAGCAACATATGCTTACAAGTATATGAAACCATTGTTTCTCTTTTTTTGCAACCATTAAATTCAAAATCACGAAAATTAAAAATATACTGAGTAAGGAATATTGTACAAAGCTATAATCATATAAAAGCTCTCGTATATTCGTTACCGTTTTACTGAGTGCTGAATGCTTATTTGCCTGATACGCCTCTGTTATCGTTTTTAAAGAGGAAGCATTTATATTTTCATCCATATACAATAAACAAAGCGTTGCACGATACGTGCTATTATCCCATTGGACAGCATTATATAGCTTTTCATGTCCCTTATAAGGTGGATGTTGCCCGTAATCCATATACTTAACTCTATAGTCATTATACGTATTATATGCCTGTGTAATCTCGCTTTTATTTTTAATATACAAGCTTACAAAACGAACACCAAAGCAACTAATCACTAACGCGATTACAAATGTACAAATTTTTAACGTATGTAAATGTTTCTTCTTTTTCGTTAAATCCGGACAATACAGATAACATGTAGCAATCTGATAAACACAAGATAGTGCAAAGAAACACATGATGCTATACCAGGAAAGAGTACGCGTCATAAAGCTGAGCAATAATGCGATAAAGCAATATGCATATATGCATATCTTGGTACTGCGTTTATCAGAATGTTTCATTGATGCCATAACAACCACTGCTGATGTTCCCAAAATGGTCGATGTCACCGTAAATTGAATGGAAACTAGCGGAACCATAAAAATGAAAAGTAAACTAATGATCTGCGCACAGATTGGAAATGCAATCGACACCTTCTTATCCTTCGCCAGTTTATAAAAACATAAAAACATCACACTTTCCGATAGATACATCGCGAAAATATGATAAATCGTATACCACGGCAAAGATGGTAACAGCTTATATAATACCCCGATCGGTACACCTAGAAAATAATTGATAAAGGCTTGTTGTGGATACGCTTCCCCTGAAGCATATCCTGCCAAAGCATACATAATGCGTGAGTCGTCATTTGTCGCATAAGATACATCCGCTGTTAAAAGGACGATGGCATAACAAAGAAAGGTTAAGCCAAAGGCGAGTAACCATTTCCCTTTTCGCGAATTTATAATTTCTTTTATTTTCTCCATAACGGACCTACCTTATAATGAGAATACGATGATCCCTACGACCATGATGCCTAAACCGATTAGTTTCTTTCTAGAAGGAATTTCATGCAAGAAAATTCTGCTTACAAGCGCCACTAAAATAAAACTACAGGAATTCCAGACCGGTGCCATAGATACCGGAACTACTTTATGAGCAATTAAGGAACAAACAGTAGAAAGGAACATCATACCATAGCCAATAATTGTCAATACATTTAAATATTCATAAATCCAAGATTTATAATGACGCATTGCTGCTTTTTTCAAGATCAATTGGGAGAAAGTGGCAATTAAGATGCCAACCACCATGATGACATAATACCAGAACTCAGCCATTAGAAGTCACCACCGTATAAACGCCAACCATAATGATGGCAGATCCTATGATCATAGGAAGTGTGATTTGTTCATGGAAAATAAGACTTCCCATGATAATTCCCCAAATCATGGATACTGGACGATTGCTATATGCAGTAGATAAAGATACATGTTTTAATATCATCTGCCAAACAATTGCATAAATACCCAGAATAGCTAAAGATATACCAAAATATAATATAAATTCAAATGACATAAAACTTTCAAGTGCTGCCATTTTATTAAAAACACCTGAAAGTGAATAGAAAAATATCGCTATCTGTAAAATCAAGATTTGCCCGATCGTTATCTTTTTTTCTTTCATAAAACTCCTCCGTATCTGTTATTTCTTTTCCACATTTAAGGTTTCGCGTACTTCATATTGCGGCTGATTACTTAATGTCAGATACATGCGGCCGATGTATTCCCCCATCAATCCGATCATAATCATTAACAATCCACCGATAATCAATATTACTGTAATCAAAGAAGTGTATCCAACAAGAATCGAAGGATTTAATAATTTCCTTATGACTAAGATAATTCCTATAATAAAACCAATAGCCGAAAACAGTAATCCCATCATAGAAGACAGTTGCAAAGGTACAATAGAGAAATTAACCATACCGTTTAGCCAAACTTTAAAACGCTTCTTAAAGTTATACCCGGATGTCCCTTCCAATCTTTTTTTGTGTTCCAACTTTATGCTGGTGATTCTTCCGGCGATTTGATAAATATAGCCGAAAATGGAAGGAAACGGACTCTGATATTTTTTCAAACTATCTGTACACATCTTATTGATTGCAAAATAAGCTGAAGATACAGCACCTTTTGGACGTTTTCCCATTGCGGTATATACTTTGGCAGAGATTGCGCTTGTAAAACGATTCATAAACTTTGTCTGTTTCTGTGAAAAATCTGCACTTACCAGATCATAGCCTTCTTCAATCTTATCAACAAGATCAAATAAATGATCTATAGGATGCTGGCCATCATCATCCATGAAAACCGTACAATCTCCTTCAATATATGGAATGCTTGCCATACGAGCTGTTGCTTGCCCCCAATTACGGGATAAGTTTACCCCAACTATATTCTCATCTTCTTGACATAAGGAACGGATAACATCAAAAGTGTTATCCGGAGAACAGTCATTAACCAAAATAATCTGATAAGAATAGGATGGTCGCTGTGCTACTGTTTTCTTGATTTGTTCTACCACATAGGGCAATGTTTTGGCAGAGCGATAACATGGGATTGATACTGTAATTTTCATCTAATCAACCTTTCTAATCTAATAACAGCTTACTGTCAAAACCATCTAACAGCATGCTTTCGCCTTTATCATCCAAGACTTCAAATATCTCATAAACAGTGTCAATAGCTTTCGCCATAGTTACACGGTCTTCTGTTTTCAAAGTTACACGACATAATATCTGACGTTGTGTACCCATAAGTTTTTCCGTAATATCTTCACCACCGTAATACCATGGAGACACATCCACAATTTCTGGCAGCTTCCGTAATTCTTCTACACCGATGACCTTTTCCACATGCCCAGGTCTACCCAATAAGGACAATGTACAATATACATGATCAAAATCAGGCTTTGCTACTTTCGCAAGATCTGGTTCATTCATCTCTCCCGTTAACGCATGATGAATCATCATATCCATGGTACTAAAGCCGTTTTCTTCTTTTAACAAGTTGTATTGCTTCGCACCATTGAAACGATAGCCCATTTCATAAAAAGGACATTCATTTTCTGTCGCAAACCCCTGAATAAATAATGTACCGTTCTGTAATCCGATAGATTCAAACATTTCCACTACTTTCTGATTTTGCGTTTCCTGATAAAATTGCAAATGTTTTGATGGATAAATATAAGCTAATGGCAGTTTCATAAAATTACCATCGCTTTCACGCAAGTAGCGATCATGCATCGCCGTTAAGTAAACCTTTCCATTTTGAATAGCATAGCTAATGCCAATTTCATCACTGATTACATAGGTTTCAATAATAACACTGCCTGTTGGTGAATATGATTTTGCTCTTTCATAAGCAGCTAAAAAGGCTTCTTCATCATTACAAACAGAAATGCCTCCACCGCCACTTCCATCTACAGGTTTAACAATAACCGGATAAATCAGTGAACTGCAATCTATTCCTTCATCTGTTTCCTCTACATGGAATTCATGAACGACTGGTACATGATGCGTCCTACATAATTCCTTGAAATTATTCTTATTAGAACAGATATCCCATTGTTCCTTCGTACAATAGAAAGGTTTATTTAACCGTTTGCATAAAGCCATGGTCATTTCGATAGAAAACTCACTAGATCCGGTCATAATACCATCAGCTTTTACTTCTTTTGCTAATGCTTCCAATGCATCTAAATCAGCAGTACTTACGGTTTCAATCTGGTCTGCAAAACGTTTTGCCGGAGTTAAAGTTACATCAAGATTTCCTGTAACAATCGTATAAACTCCCATTCTTTTCGCGAATTGTACTACATCGGCGGCAATTGGATTCACACCAGCCAAAACTAATAAACGTTTCCCTTTTAAATCATTCATCACCTTGTTACCTCCTCTTTGCGATAAGGCAAAATCATCTGTTCGCCATGTTCGTCATATACACGAAGTGTTTTTAAGATCCATTTAATTTTATCATATAAAAGATCACTATTTGCTGCCACTACATGGATACGCGCAAAATTTTGATCCAACGTCCCTGTGGAATCAATTCGATCTTGTTCAAAATGCAGCTGGTGCACATAAAGAATAGATGCATCCTGCTTAATTTCCTCAAGACCTTCGATTTTGCTGATTGTTCCTTTTTTCAATAGCGGTGATAGTTCACAAGCTGCACCTTGAAAGATCGAAGCCTTTGTATCTGTCACGCTCTTATTGCCAAATATTCCTTCTACCGCATATTGAATCATAAATTCTAGCGGATTATAATGTTCAAAATGTTCTACAAATTTATATTCCATGGTTGCATTTAATCGATAACCCATTTCATAAAAATAGAAATTATCTTCATCATAGAATGCTTCCATAAAAAATACACCCTGTTTTAGACCAAAGTTTTCAAACATAGCACATACCTTGTCATTCACTTTGGTGATGTATTTCTGTATATACTTAGATGGATGATGGAAAGCCACAGGTACTGGAGAGCCATCCTGATCATTGCGTGTAATACGATCAGATAATGACATTAATTTTACTTTTCCATTTTGCACAATATAATAAGCTTCAACATTTTTACCACGCATATATTTTTCAATGATGAGTTGCTTGCTGATTGAATTCTCAAGTGCATATTCAATACCTGCTTTTAGCTCCAATGCATTTTGACAGATTGAGATTCCATGTCCGCTATAACTATCTACAGGCTTAACGATAACCGGATAATGAATGCTCGCATAATCTATGCTTTGTGTTTGGGAATCAAAAGAATAAGCCGGCACGGTAGGCACCTCATACTGTTCGCAAAGCTTTTTAAAACGCTTTTTATTTGAACAAATATCCCATTGCTCTTTGCTTGCATATACAGGCAGTCCCGCCTTTTCACAAAGCTCTATCATATTCTTGATATTAAATTCACTGGCGCCGGTAAATACACCATCGATATCATGCTCCTGAATGTAGTTGATCAAAGCCAGATAATCTGTCGTACTGATGATAGCCGCGTGATCAGCTTCCTTTTTCGCAATGCCATCTTCTAAATAATCGGCAACAGTAACCTCAATGCCCATGTGTTTTGCTGTCTTCACCACATCGAGTGTTGACATCGTACCACCAAGCACTAATAATTTCTTTTGTTTCTTCATTGTATATCAGGCTCTTTCTACTGCATGTTCTGCTAAGTTAACTTGTTCACGTGCTTTTACGATATAATACAAGATTTCATTTACTGGTGTAGGCACTCCACACTCTTCTCCTAATTTAATAACGGTTCCACCAAAATAATCGATTTCTGTTTTTCTGCCAGCTTCTAAATCTTGTAACATAGATGTTTTCTTTTCTGGTGGATAGTTAATCAGCGTTGTAATCATATCTTCTTTATCCTTAGTTGTTAGATGAATTTCTTTTTTCTTTGCAATATCAACAATTTCTTGCATGGCACGATCTAAAGCGATTTGAATTTCTTTAAACTCGCCAAAATATTTGAATTTTGCTGAGGTTAACAAAGAAATCTGGTTGGCTCCGATATTAACCATCCATTTTCTCCACAACATCCGTTTCATATCTTCATATACATGATAATTGATATGGTTTGCTTCTAAAATATTGATAACTGTTTTTACATCTTCAGAAAAATGGATATTTTCTTCTTCTCCAAACTGAATCTCGCCCAACGTTTTAAATGTGATATTATCATCGGTACGATTTGCATCCGTACGCATGACGATACCATATAAAACCTTATTGTTTGGAAATGCCTCTTGTAAAGCATCTACTGCCGTAACGCCATTTAACAAGGATAAGATAATGGTATCCTCATCAATAACAGTTTTAATATCTTCAATTGCCGCATGCAAAGAATAGTTTTTAACTAAAACCATCAATAATTTAATTTTTCCATGATCTTCCTTGGTCGCAATATGTGGATGTAATACCTCATTATTAACGCGTATACCTTCTTTTTTCAAGCGCTCCGCACGTTTGCCGTTTGCCACAAAGGAAAACCTATGTACCCCATTTTTCATAAATACGCTGCCATAGGATGCGCCTACGGCACCAGCCCCGATAATTGCTACTTCTTCCATATCAATCTCTCCTTTAACCTAATATTTCATCTACGAATGCTTTATCTTTTGTCGTAAAGATATAAAAGCCAAATCTTGTTGAACTATCTACTACATCATGATTTCCGACTTCGGTGATTTCACTGACATACTGAAGTGTTTCCGGATGCTTTCGTTGTAGCTTTCTTAATGTATCAATATCATCATGATCAAAGATAAATTTAATACCGGCATATTCATCCTCTTTTTTCTTCTTTAATGTCGGTTTTTTACCGCAGGCAACCTCGATTACCATTTCTACAAAATCATATCCGGTTGACAAATAAACTAAATCAGAACCGATACAATCACCGCCCATACGAGAACCTATTTCAATAATTTTAATGGCCCCTTGATGATCAATCTTAAATTCACAATGAGAAGCCCCATTTTGAATATGAAGGGCATCCAATGCTTTAAATATTTCTTTTTGGTATGCCGTGATTTTGTCCATTGGAATATTTGAAGGTTCCACATGACCGGTTTCAATGAAATGAGGAGCACCCGACGTATATTTCTGCGTAAATGCCAAGAAGGTATGCTCTCCTTGATAAGAAATACATTCACAGCTATATTCCGGACCTTCAATGAATTCCTCTATGATGGCCTTTTTCTCGAATGCATATGCTGTTGCAATCTGAATTGCTTTATCTAAAGCTTCATAAGTTTCGATCTTGGTAATGCCTCGACTTCCTGAGCGATCTGTTGGCTTGACGATCAACGGAAACGTAAAAGATGAAAGTTGTTCTTTTTCAACATGTCCTTTTGTTTCAAGAAACTTCGGAACATCAATTCCATTCGCTAGAAAGGCTTTTCTCATTTCATATTTATTCGTACAAATCACATCAGATATTTCTGGATTTGTTGGAAGATGAAGAGAACGTGCCACATAATTTACCGTAAGTACCGCTAAATCAGAGCCGATAGATACAATTCCTTGCGGATTGATCTGTTTACATTGCTCTAATATAATTTCTTTTTCCGTGATGCTGATGGGATAAAAATAATCTGCAAAATCTTTACCGACAGCTCCTTCCGCCCATGCAAAGACATGCGTTTCATATCCCATCTCTTTGGCTTTTTTTATTAAGGGAAGCTGAAATTCACCAGCACCTATAATGACAAGCTTATCCATATAATATCATCCTTCTAATACTTCCTTGATCGAATCAACAACATATATTGCATCTTCGCTTGTCATATCCACATACAAAGGCAAGCGTAAGATACGTTTTGCTAAATCCTCTGTTACTGGAAGCATTTCCGGAGTATATCCTAATTTTAAACCATATGGTGCAGAATGAAGTGGCACATAACAAATGTAGCTTGCAATTCCTTTTTCCTTTAATTTATTGATCAGATGAGTACGTTTTTCTTCACTAGGCAATACGATACAGAACATATGTGCGTTATGTTCAATGTCTGCTGGTAAATATGGTCTACGCAAGTATCCCTTATCTTCTAAATCCTTTAAGCCGTTATAATACGTATTCCAAACATTCATACGTTTTTCAAATATCTCTTCATAACGATCCATTTGGGCAGATAATATCGCCGCCAGTACATCACTTGGCAAGAAAGATGAGCCAATATCATGCCATGTATATTTATCGACCAATCCTCTTAAGACATTGCGTCGGTTTGTTCCTTTTTCACGAATGATTTCGGCGCGTTCCATGTATTTATCTTCATTAACAACAATTGCGCCACCTTCTCCCATGACATAGTTTTTTGTTTCATGGAAACTGTAGCAGCCGAATTCTGTTAACGTACCTGCATATCTTCCTTTGTATGTAGAACCAACTGCCTGAGCAGCATCTTCAATAACAAATAATCCATATTTATTAGCGATTTCATTAATTTTATCCATTTCACAAGGGAAACCAGCATAATCCACCGCATAAATCGCTTTTGTTTTTGGTGTAATCAGACCTTCAATTAAATTCTCGTCAATATTAAAGGTATCTTCACGAATATCACAGAAAACTGGTTTCGCTCCTCTTAACAGAAAAGCGTTGACGGTTGATGAAAAGGTAAAGGATGGTGTAATGACTTCATCACCCGGCTCGAGATTAATTAAAATAGATGCCATTTCCAAAGCGGTTGTCCCAGAGGTTGTCAACAGCATATTTTTAATACCAAAGCGTTCTTCAAACTGCTGATATACCTTCGTTGTAAACTTACCATCTCCCGATAAGATGTTTGTGCCATCCATAGCCTCCAAGACGTTGTTTTTTTCTTTTTCCGTAATTGATGGTTTATTAAATTTTATCATACTTACTTCCTCCCAGCTAATTCTCTAGCCTTATCTACCATATCGGCTTGTACTTTAATTTCCCCATAAATGCGTTCTCGTGTTGCTGCATCATGTACAGCCTCATAAAACATTCGGATAGATTTCCTAAAATGTGAATCTGCTTGTAGCTTTATATCACTTACTTCGTTGTTATGCAAAACATGCAAAGTCGGACATAAGTCATCCGGTGCCGTAAAGATGCGATCCGTACTTAAGATGCCCTGACTGCCCCAGATGGATAATTTACATTGGTATTCACAATCCATGCCGAATTCCCCAAGAAACACTTCATCCTTTTCATTTTTAAACATATAGGAGCCATACATGTCAACACCAAACTCATCATAATCTTTCATGACACAGGACAGCATCTCTATGTTTTCGCCCAATAGTTTTGTAGCCAGTTTAATCACATAACCGCCGGCATCTAACAAGGCGCCTCCACCCAGTGCCTTATTGTAACGAAAATCATTCGCCGGACGCATTGGGAATCCAAAACGGGCATGATAAGAATGAACCTTTCCAATGGTGCCTTTCTTTAGCTGTTCTTTCACATCTTCGATTTGCTGATGATATTGAAACATATAGTTTTCATGTAACGCCAGTTTTTTCGCTTGCGCCAATGTGATGAGTTCCATACTGTCCTTATAACAAATCGTAGATGGTTTCTCAACAAACACATGCTTTCCATGTTCTAAAGCCAATTTCGCCCAACGATAATGCAATGCCGGTGGTAATGGCAAATAAACAGCATCAATATCATCTGCACAAATGACTTCATGATAGCTCTTATAAACTTTTCCGCCATAGCTTTCCACAAATGTTTCCGCTTTTTTAAATTCGTTGGCAATCACCTCATCAGCAACCTCGCCATCCCATTCAGAAGGATCAGCGACAGCGACACCCATGTAAGTAAAGCCATCTTCTTTCTGCAAAGAAGGCAGAAATCTACGAAATGCAATTTCCGATGGACAGATAATACCAATTCTAATATTTTTCATGTGTCTTATACCTCCAATAGTGATAGCAAATTACGTAATTGAATATTCAAGCAATTATTGACTTGGACTAATGTATTCAGCGTCTTATAATCAACCCAGAAATAGCCATCCTGCTCATTTGCGATAACATCTTCTTTATTTATTTCGATGATAACGTTTCGATTCTGCTCATGGTAGAAACGCCCGCCTTCTTCTGATAAAAGAACATCATGTAAAACGTGTTTTTGTTCCTTCATCTTTTGCATGAACACTGTGCCCACCTGATCATAAGGCCCATGCAGGTGTGATGGTTCTAATTGCAGCGTTGGTCCTAATTCAATCAGATCAAAACAGCCAATTTCTTTTTTCGCCTTGATCAAAAACTTACGCACGCCGTTTTCAATACAGGTAAACATACCGAATAAGGCAATGCCGGTAGCTTCAAATAAGGGTTGTGTCCAGCGCGTTACTTCTCTTCCTTCAATCATGATATCACAGAAGATCACCTTGAAATCATGTGCCTTTTTACAGACGATTTCATTGTTTTTTTCTTCCCAGCTGCTTAATGCGGATAATGGCACCAACGCATCTGTTGTTTCTTCAAACATCTTCACATTATTTATGTATTGATAAATTCTTGGAATCATGGCTTCCCCATGCGTATCAAATACCGAAGCAACCAGTGCGGCATCGTTAGCTGCATGTTTCATCTTGCTCAGTGTCTCGCGATCTAAGGTATGCGCATAGTATGGAATACAGGATAGAACGGTTCTTGTATCCATATTGACAATGTTATCCCGTCTCATTAAGCGTTTGATTTGCCCTAATGTCATCCATTTGAAATTCTTTTCTAACGGAATGTCTTCATCAACCTTGATGATAATGTTGCGATTGCGCTTTTTATAAAATCTTGACGACTGCTCGGATTGGATTTGATCTACAATGATTTCATAGTCTGCGGCATTAATAAAATAATCAAGATATTTTGGTTTCTTTCCGCCATGCTTCTGCGTAAAATTACTCTTGGTCGCCTGTATCGTTGGAGAAAGCTGTATCTTATTAAGATTGCCGGGCTCTATTTTGGCCTGCATCAGAAAATGCAAGACACCATCGATTTCTTTACATATAATACCTAAATAACCGATTTCATTTTGCAAAATGACCGGCTGTTCTAACACAACCGTGTTTCCGCTTTTTCTTTGAAACCCCTTAATCGCAAAAAAACTGCGATTCTTGTTCCTGATTTCCCCCGCATCTTCATCATAAAACCAAAAATCACTTTGTTTTAATGCTATTTTATGTATGTCAACTTTTGTATTGTTATTCAATTCTGCTATCCAGGCATCTATCTCATTATTATCAGAAACATTACCTTCTACCTGTAGCCAGGAATGGAATAATGCATAAAATAAATTACTCATAGTTTTCAGCCCCTCGCTACGGTTGCATCTTCTTCCGCAAGACGCTGTAAGTATTTTCCATATTCTGTCTTATAAAATTCTTCAGCTAATGCTAATAGCTGCATCTTATCAATAAATCCTTTAACATATGCGATTTCTTCAATACAGGAAACATATAACCCCTGACGCTTTTGAATAGAAGCGACATATTCAGACGCTTCCATAAGCGAATCATGGCTTCCTGTATCAAGCCAAGCAAAACCACGCCCTAAGATTTTCACATTCAATCTTCCCTCACGCAAATAATGATTATTGATTGAGGTTATCTCAATTTCACCGCGTGCAGACGGTTTTACCTTTTTGGCTATTTCAACTACATCATTATCATAGAAATATAATCCTGGAACAGCATAGTTGGATTTCGGGTGTTCCGGTTTCTCTTCCAGGGTCAAAACCTTTCCTTCTTTATCAAACGTAACTACACCATATTCTCGAGGATCTCGAACATAATATCCAAAAATTGTTGCCCCTTCTTGTTCTACTGCTTTCTTTAACACATTGGAAAAATGTCTTCCATAGAAGATATTATCACCAAGCACCAAAGCCACACGATCCTTACCGATAAAAGATTCTCCTATAATAAAAGCTTCAGCTAAACCTCTTGGCTCTGCCTGAATGGCATATTCAAGGCGTAATCCCAGCTGACTTCCATCACCTAACAGTTCCTTGAAAACTTCAATATCTCTAGGTGTTGAAATAATTAATATTTCACGAATATTCGCTAACATGAGTGTCGATAAAGGATAGTAAATCATCGGTTTATCATACACCGGTAGAATTTGTTTTGATACAGCTTTCGTTAATGGATACAGTCTAGTACCTGAACCGCCTGCTAAAATTATTCCCTTCATATGTCATTACCGCCCTTCATACATTGTTTTATAATATTCCTGATATTGACCGCTTGTAATATGTTCAATCCATTCCTTATGCTCGTTATACCATGCCAATGTCAGTTTAATGCCATCCTCGAACTTCGTCTCTGGATACCAGCCAAGCTCTTCGCTAATTTTATGAGGGTCGATGCCATAGCGTTTATCATGCCCTTTTCGATCTGTCACATAGGTAATCATATGTTCGCCGACAGTAGCATCAATATGTTCTTTCACATAGTTAATAATCGTCTTGACAATAAAGATATTGGTTCGCTCATTATGACCGCCAATGTTGTAAACTTCACCTAAACGGCCACTGTTAATGACCATATCGATACCTTTGCAATGATCTTCTACATATAACCAGTCACGAATATTCATACCATCGCCATATACCGGTAAATTCTTATGTTCTAATGTATTATTGAAAACAAGTGGTATTAATTTCTCAGGGAACTGGTATGGTCCGTAATTGTTACTGCAACGTGTGATATTGATAGGAAATTTATAAGTATCGGCAAATGCTTTTACAAATAAGTCCGCACTCGCCTTAGAAGCGCTGTAGGGACTATGCGGACAAATTGGTGTTTCTTCCGTAAAATATCCTTCATCTCCCAAAGAACCATAAACCTCATCTGTGGATACCTGCAAATACTTCACCCCGTCTTTATAAGTATCATCGCCAATCTCCCAATATTTTTTGGCAATCTTTAATAAATTCACGGTTCCGTTTACATTTGTTTCCACAAAAATTTCCGGATGCAGAATACTGCGATCCACATGACTTTCCGCCGCAAAATTGACGACATAGTCAATATCATACGTTTCAAATAACTGTGTGATCTTTGCTTCATCACAAATATCCGCTTGTACAAAGATATGACGTTCATCCTCTTCAATTTGTTTTAAATTTTCCAAATTTCCTGCATATGTTAATTTATCAACATTGATAATTTTAATATCATCATATTTATTTAATAAATAATAAACAAAATTACTCCCAATAAAACCTGCTCCGCCTGTTACTAAGTATGTTTTCATTTCATATCCTCTCCAATAATTAAATTTGCTTATTGCTATATAATTCTACTCTGTTATACAATAAAATTCAATCCCCTCTGCCCATAATACTTACTTTTTTATTTCTTATAGTACAGCTTTCGCCAATTGCTCTATCATGCATCATCGCTTGATACACACCAGTAAAAATGGTCGTTTGCATAGTCGCCAACTATTTCATGACATGTTCACTGGTGGCTTTTCTCATATGGACAAAGAATCAAAGCAACCTGGTATCGTAGCCTATATGTAACAATGTATACGATTTTATATAGCTTTAAAACTATAGAAAAACAACTTAAAAAGTAAGAAAAAACACCAAATCATGGAAATTTGGCGTTTATTTATAATCGTATACTTTATTAAACAAGAAAATATAAGTAATCTTAACCAGATGCTTCAAATTACATATACATTTATAACGCGAATTTTCTTTTCCGTCAACCTCAATTGGTAATAATTACCGTTTATAAAGTACTATAATTTCATACCATCTAAAATAAGCAATATTGAATTATACAAAAAAATGCTAAAAAAAGAATCATCCCTTCGTCAGATGATTCTAAATTGTATAGAAAATCCCTTTTTCAGGTAAGTACAGTACAACTTTTAATTTGCTTCGATTTTCCAAATTTGATAGCCATCAATTACAGCATATTGCGTCAATCGAGCAGTGGCATCGTAATGTTCCTTTATGAAGTTTAACATTTCTTCCTGATAAATATTCTCAATTAAATAGACATCTTTATCCAATAATTCTTCCATCGTACCTTTTAATTTATGTTCTTGCAGCCACTGCATCCGGCTTGGATGAAAACTATCAACACCAGCCAGATAGATCGCATTGTTAAACATGTTCGGTTCCATCACGAAGCGTGGATCATAATTCAAATACATTGTCTGTATTGTCGTTTGAAATCCTAAATAGTATATACGGTTAGGATGCTGCTGCATTTCTTGTAGTATTCCTTCTTGACGATTATCAATGAAGGAAGCACGATATTTTCCGACATGATTTTCCCAGGAATTAAACATCACGGCAAAATTTTGATGAGTATTAGGAAGAAAACTTGGAATATGCATCAATAGTAAAATAACGATGCCTGCCGGAAGGAAACGTTCTAATGGATAGGTGTGTTCCTGTGTCAAAAAATGATCATAGCACAAAATGCTGATAGCCAGGGATAAGAAGATGGAGTATTCTACCCGATACACCACACGCCCTTGATAGAAGATATAAATAAGCAAAACACCGGTTACTAAAACATTAGCAAAGATAAGCAGAAAAGAACGCGACTTTTTTATGAATACGGCAAGTCCGATAGCCAGACAGCCTAAGACACTGATGTACTTATCATATCTTTGTTTTAACATATTGTATCCGATACGTAAAATGCTTGGTGTATCCTGCAGGCGATGCGCTGCTATGATTTCACTCACTTGTTTCACATAGTCTGCATCATAGATTTGGGTATCGCCATAACCAAAATGAGCAAGATTATAAAAATCATTTTCAGATACCCCAATTGCGGATAAGTCATCTTTCAGATTCTGATAGCCATCCACGGGATAATCGGTGATGATTGCTCTGGCCTCATTGTATTCTTTATATGCTGCATAGTCAGGATGCATACTGGTAAATACTTTACTGCTGCCATAAACAAATGCATAACAGATGCCAAGTGTGCACGCAAAGATAAAAAGAGGTTTTATCATTACTTTATAAGAACATTGGTTTTGTTTAAGATGGCGTAAAAATAACAAACAACATGTCAAAAACAGAAAGGCTACTGTAATATAAAAGCATTTATTGCGTATCATAGTGCCTATCAATACATAACAAGCTCCTAGAAGTAAACGTTTATACGATATATTTTTTTGTACGATTGCCGTAATCAAAAAGAAACATCCACATCCAATTGTCACCGTTGCTGTCTTTGTAAACTGCATGAGTTGATAAAGATCATTACTGAAAAAGCCAATAAACAACACTGCCAGCAACAGTGTGAACAAAGTTCTTTTCTTCTTCAAGATCAAATAAGTGATCCCCGTCAGTGACAGAAAGATCATTGCAACCTGGAAATAAAAATACCAGTTTAGGGAAGCATGCAACTTATATAATGTTGATAAAAATAAACCAATCAATGGATTCATAAACATTATATAAGGAGACGGTGTACCTGTATATGCGCCAGAGACCATGACTTCCATCATAAAGTCATCACTGACTTCATACTTCATAGTACCACTGATCAGATAACAGATCAGAAAAAGCGCATTGATAAGGAAAGCCAATTGAAAAGGAGTGATGTTTGCAAAATATGATGTTATTTTCTTTTTCTTCATATGCCATCCCTCCTCTTTTTTTATAAGTTTTCTGCTAATTTCAACGCTTTTTCCACAACGGCATCCATATTATAGTATTTGTACTCTGCTAAGCGACCGACAAAGACTACATTTTTTTCTTTTTTCATCAAAGCTTCATACTGCTGATACTTCGCTAACCATTCTTTGGTTGGATAAGGATAATAAGGCTCATCTTTAAAGCATGGGTACTCTTTCATGATAGTCGTTTTCGCATGCGTTTGACCGGTTAATTTTTTAAACTCGGTAATACGGGTAAACGCATAATCGTTTGGATAATTAATGACAGCTTCTTCTTGATAAGATGCTACATCTAAGGTTTCCATTTTAAAATCGATGCTTCGATATTTTAATTTCCCATATTTATATTGATAAAACGCATCAACTGGTCCGGTATAGATCAGTGTGTCGTAGGTGATCCCATCCAAGACATCACGATAATCGGTATTCAACAGAATATGGATGTGTTTGCTTTTCAGCATGTTCTCACACATCTTTGTATACCCCAGTCGCGGCATCCCTTGATATTGATCGGCAAAGTAACGCGTATCACGGTTAAAACGTAAAGGGATTCGGCTGATTACGGAAGTATCCAGCTCACTGGGATCTGTCCCCCACTGTTTGATTGTATAATTTTTAAAGAATTTTTCATAAATATCGCGTCCAACTTTATCCAAGGCAACATCTTCACTGGTCTCAATCTTCGTGCGTTTTTCTCTCTGCTGTTCGATGAATTGTGCAAATTCAAATACAGATAAATGCAAGTTATATAAACGATTAATCGTTTCCACACCAATCGGCATTGGCAATAAGCGGCCATCAACAAAGGATAACACATGGTGCTGATACTGAATCCACTCAGTAAAGTTACTTAAATAGTCAAATACTTCTTTATTATTCGTATGGAAAATATGTGGCCCATAGTTGTGGATCAGTATGCCATCTTCATTGTAACTGTCATAGACGTTACCTCCGATGTGATTGCGTTTTTCAATCAATAAAATATTTTTTTGATGACGTGCAGCCAAGCGCTCGGCCATCGTGATCCCTGCCAGTCCTGCACCGACAATCACATATGAATAGTTCATGGTCTTCCTCCTTTAGCTGCTTTTTACACGCAGCTTATCTTTTACTGTTTGCATGATGGTGTAAATATATTTATCTTTTAATATGAAAAGTATAACAAAATAAATAACGACACCTACGCTAATGATGAAAAGGGTATGCATGATACTTGGGGTTAAAAATACACTTAACGCGTATACAACACCAAACATACAGGCTCCTACAAGCAGATAATGTCTGTTTTCTTTCCATACTTTTTTAATATCAATATCCTCACGCACACAATATAATTGAAAAGCAGTAACCGATGCTTCGGCTATCACAGAAGCGATGGTTGCCCCCATGGAAAGTAATCCTGGAATTAGTAAGAGATTACATATTAAATTGACGATAGAGCCCATGATGGTTGATAAGGTATAGGCTTTTTGTCTTCTGGTAGGCAATAGGAATTGAATACCGATCACATTACTGATACCGATAAAGACAATGATAGGTGCCGTCATCATCACCAATGGTATACTTGCCATAAATTTCTCACTGAGAAACCAAGGGACAAGATTAGGTGCGATGCCCATGATGCCGAACATGATCGGTATCGCAATCATCATAACAAAATGCAAGGATTGATAAATGTATTCTTTAATCTTATGCATATCATGATCCGCAAACAGATTGGATATCCGCGGCAGCATCACTGTTCCTAAGGAAGTGACAATCGTCAGTGCTAATTTTACAATTTTTTGTGCTTGTTCATAATATCCGATTTCTTCGGTATTGCCCGTTAACACCTCAATCATCGTGCGATCCAATACCGTATAAATGGAAACGGCAATTTGGGGAAAAAACAGAATCAGTGTTGGTTTTACATGTTTCCCTATTTCTAACTTCACATGATCAAGTTTAACTATGTAGTTGGGCAATGCAATCCACATGCTTAGATTACCGAAGAGAAGGGATAAAGATTGAATCAAAATATACAACGGCAGGTCTTGAGGCGACTTTATGAAAGCAAACACACATATGATGCTGATAAAGCGCACCGTAATATTTCTTGCGATAATTTTCTTAAAGTTTTCTAATCCCTGATAAAAATAATTAATATCAAACACATTTGCAAATATATCAATCATCTGAATATAGAATAAGGAACGATATTCATCAAAGGTTTGGAAAACGATGAAATAGATGCCTAAACTAAGCGCAATACTAATCACCTTTAACAGGATCAATTCATATAAAATCTTTGTTCTTTGCAGCGCATCATTTTGATGGTAAGCAATCTCTCGTTGCCCATACAATCCTAAACCGATACATCCTAATAAAGTGAAGTAAGTAACGATGGATTGTGTGAAGCTGTAAGTACCAATCGCCTTGGCACCTAATACCCTTGATATATAGGGTGTCGTAATAAGCGGAAGGGCTATGAGTAACAGCTGA
The DNA here is from genome assembly GCF_964249515.1 of Eubacterium sp. 3_1_31. Lineage (NCBI taxonomy): Bacteria > Bacillati > Bacillota > Clostridia > Eubacteriales > Eubacteriaceae > Eubacterium > Eubacterium sp. 3_1_31. Next base: position 21,975 of record NZ_CAXUBY010000008.1, on the reverse strand, counting down.
TAACCTAAATTGAAGATATAATTCATTTTTACACTTTTCTTCATAAGTTATCTCCTTTTCATTCTACTCAATATATTCTATTTCCGGATGAAATTTTTTACGCTGATGCATACTTTTGCATAGGATCCTTATCTTTTTCCCTTTTCCTTTTCCCTTACTTTTAAGTATTCGAACAATTTCTAAAAATGTCCGATAGTAAAACAGCAACATATTCAGCTTACCGCCTTCTAGCTTTTTTACATAATACATGTTTCGATACGCATAATTGTAGCGAAACAAACGATCACTGGATTCTGCTACGATATCGGTAGGGGTATTGCTGAGCATCTTATGGATGACCTTGCTGCGGGCAACAAAATAGCATGGATACTGTAAAGAGATGCGTTTGGTATACTCCGCATCATCCCCCCAAATAAAAAACTCTTTGATGGGAAGGCCTACCTTCTTAACGACACGCGATGGGATAAAGCAGGATACAAATGAGCATTGTTTTACCTTTACGATGCCGTTTTCAAGATATGCACTGTCCTGTATCCAATTCTCATCTATGTTAGGAACATTCATGGCACAAGCACTGCCATCGATCCATCTTACATCGCTGCATAAAAAACCAAAGTTCTCTTTGAGGATTTCTTTCGCCTTCAACAATTCATCCAAGGCATTCTCTTTGACCATGGTATCATCATCCATGATCCAAACATAGTCATAGCCTTTTTCAACGCCCATTTTAACCCCTAATGAAAAGCCGCCGGCGCCTCCCAAATTTGCTCCTGTATTGTGATACAGGATGTTATCCTTTTGTAAATAGTCAACGATATATTCTTTGGTGCCATCTGTACTTGCATTATCAATGATGAGGATGTCGAACTTGACGTTTTGCTGATGCAACAGATGCTCCAATGCCTCTTTTAATAATTTCTTTCGGTTATAGCTTACAATAACCGCAATAATTTTATCCATACCCTGCTCCTTTATCTTTAACATTATACCATTTTATTTTTAAGATGAAATAGGCGTCGGGCAATTCCCAGGTGATTTTGTTTGATTGCCTTACAGATGCTTTGATACAATTTACTGCGTTTCAGATAATAAGGATTCTTTTCCCAATTTGGAAAAAGATCATTCATATAACGAACAAACATCGCCATTTCTTCCTTTTTATGATGTGGTAACAGCCGTTCACCACTTTGATAAATAAGATTACTGATGCATATGTATTCAACTTCATCATGGTATCGCTGTATATCAAGCTGTTCTAGCATATAGGCAATGGCTGTTTTCATATCAAGCATCTTTGGATGATACATCTGCTGATTCATAATCGAATTGGTTCGTTGGCGATAATAATACAGCGGTTGCTGAAGATAATAGATGCGTTTCGCAAAATTGATGTACGCCCCAGTCGTTGCCCGATCTTCATACCAAATACCTTTAGGAAATGTGATGTGATGTTGTTTATACGCTTCTGTTTTGACAATTTTATTCCATGCGGTCGGCTGCGTAAGCAAATATTGTCGATCACTTATAAACCCAGAATCACTGGCAAGCATGGTCACTGCTTTTTGTTGATGCTCATCAAAGGAAATATAATCATATAGCACAACATCTGCCTGCGTCTTTTTTAAACATGTGAACAGTGCGAAGCAGGCATCCTCTCGCAAATAATCATCACTATCTAAAAACATTAAATAGGTTCCTTTCGCAAAGCGTACCCCATAATTGCGGGCATCACTTAAGCCCCCATTTGTTTTTCGATGATATTCAAATATATCCGGATACAACATTGTATAGTGTTTTGCAATTGTTTGTGAATGATCACTGCTTCCATCATCTACAATGATTGCCTGCAGCATGATCTCGTTGCTTTGTTGGATGATGGAATCCAAACAATCCTTGAGATATCGTTCTACATTATAGACCGGAATTATGATGGAAATATCCATAGGTTTCACCGCTTTTCTTTCTTTCCTTCTGATAGGTGATAAGCAAAGCCACACCAAATAGAATAGAAATGATCGGGCAAATGCTTTCCCCCTTCATTTCATAAATGATAAATAAAATAGGTAATAAGAGCAGAAGTCTATGCAAATGCACCGGTAAACAGCGCTTATATTCAAACAATAAACTACCTAGCAAAGTATAGCGAAGCATTTGAAAACCAATGCCGCCAAATAAAACAGCACGGAAAAGGCCTACATCCGTTCCCATATAATATAATCCATCCGCATCCGTATAATAGCCATCACCTAGCAAAAGCGTCTTACCATTTGGTGTAAAATACATTTCTTTTAGCGATTGAGTAGATGTTGTGGAAAAACTGCCTTGCTCAGAATAATTGATGAAGGATTGAAAAACCCAACGCAGCCATACACGCACTTGTTCGGATAAGAGAAAGGCTATGGAAAGCATACCGCAAGTTATCACCATCATAAGCAATAAGCGTTTCCACAGCATTCGTTTTTTCATCCATAAAACAACAAAAAGCAGAAACACATAGATAGCTGTTACAGCGATTCCGATACGACCATAGAAAAAGTTTCCAAGGATAACGATCATCAATAAGATCGTATGGAAAGTAAAACTTTGTTCCTGTTGCAAATAGATGATATAGCACAGAAACATAGCAGCCAAGGAACAACGCAAGGTATAGGTAAAGCCGGAAAACCCACACCATCCAAATCTTGTGATATACGATGGTAAATAAGCTAATCGAATCGTATTTTCATCCGCCTTATTCAATTGCAATAAAAGATCACGCAAACCAGGAATCGCAATGATCACACACGTGCCCAAGATATACATACAGGTTGCTAACACAAAGTATTTCATAAATAAAAGATAATCTCCTTCAGGAGAAATGTAGCGGATAAAAATAAGAAAAAGAAACAGGATTTTCAGCCCTTCCTTACCAATCTGCAAAATGCGAATCAAAAAGTAAGAAAAATCATATGTCTGATAAAGACAAGGCAATACCAAACTAAGCAGCGCCATGAACAAGATGGCACCCAAATAGTACTTTAAACAGCTTCGCATACAGATACGAATACAATCTATGACCCACTCATAATGATAGCACAGATAAAGAAAAGGAATGCCATAATACAACAGATAGCATAGCCATTCGATATCTTCCCATACGGTACTGTAATAAAAGAGAGTTGACAGTAACAGATAGCCAAGATTGATCTTTTTCAGCTCTTTCATCCTATCTGTTTTTGTCCACCATGCTCTTAACGCATTCATCATATGCTTTACCCCTCCTTATGAGGATGTATCTTGCAATACATGCGATCACTTATGGTAAATAAACAGACCTTCGCCTTGTTTTTTAATGATTTTGCTTTCCCTTTAACAAATTGCTTATTGCGTATGCCATCATATGCCGATTGATAAACACCCGCTTTGGCATACATATATAAATATTTTTCCAACAGACTTTCCATCAGATAAGAGCGCAATGGCGCTTCTTCTTTTTGATAGATAAGCGATAATTCCGTTAAGGTTTCATAAAGATCTTTTACGTTTTTATATAACTTCTTATTCGTCGTAATTGAATTTTCTCTTATCATATAACGATAATAACAATGATCAATGGCAATGATGGAAGCAGCCTTTAGAAAAGCTCTTGGAGTGAACTGTTCATCTTCATGTAAGATACCGCTTTTAAAGGTCAATGCATTTTCCAAAAGAAAGGCTCTTCGATACACATTCATTACCGCTGCCATATGCATACTGTGATGTTTTAATTCTTGTAGTAAAAAAGTCCTGCCATCCATTTCTTCATACAATCGCTGATGGCTGTGTCTGCAATAGCTTTGTGTTGTGGAAGTGATGATGTTCATATCCGTGACAATGATATCATAGGAATGCTGTTTGATGATTTCATACAATGGAAGAAAGGCATCGGTTGCTAAGGCATCATCCGAGTCTAAAAAGAGAATATAGCTGCCTTTTGCCTTTGATATGCCCTTATTGCGTGCCATGGACAATCCCTGATTGGATTGATGAAACACCCTTACCTGCTCATATTGTTGTGCAAGCTGATCACATAAAGCACCTGAAGCATCCACAGAACCATCATCAATCAAAAGGATTTCATAGGCCTCCACAGGAAACGCTTGCTGCAGCACACTGGCAACACAGTTTTCCACATACTTCTCTGTATTGTACACCGGGATAATGATCGAAAAGACAAGGTTATTGCATTCTTCGTTTTCGCTCATCTGCGACACCTCGTTTCATTGTTTTCACTAGATAGCCAATTGTTTTATCATACGTTTTATGATGACGCAAGGCATCCTGTAAAATTAAAAAAGGATAAAATCTTCTGCTCATAACATAATATAGCAATCCTTTATCTAAAAAATATTTTTCATCATAGCCGTGAAACCAAGAGGATGCTCTTACCTCTGTCAAAGTCGCAATCGTTATGGGTAATGCATAAATATGCAAGCCAGCTTTTAAACAACTGTTTAAAAATAACGTATCTTCGCCATGCGCATGGGCACAACCACCCCCAAAACAAAGATTGAATAAAATGCCTCTGGTCTGTATGCTTGTTCTTTTAACAGCCATACGGGCAGCGCCAAAACGCATGAAGTTAAAGTAATTGACTTTAAATGGCTTTTGAATTTTATATCTGCCTGATGTTTCTTCCTCTAAATTAAAGAGGATGACATCCGCATCCGGATATGTTTGAAATGCATCCTTAACTATGTTTTCATATCCATCCACATAGACCAGATCATCATCACCAAATAAACAATACTCTGCCTTAGTTCTCATCAATAAGTTATTTCGATTCAATCCGACACCGCGTTCATTAAAATTGTATACAATATATGAACCTCCCGATGCTTGAATGGTATCGATGCGATTTACTTCACACTGATTTCCGATACACGCTGCACTTTGTATATGCATTTGCTGCAACAATGCTTCTGGATTTTTACAATTCACGGTCGTGATTAACACTTCCACTTTTTTATCACTCATCGCGGCCATAAATATCTCTTGTATACACCTTTTCTTTTACATCTTGCAGCTTTTCATCTAAACGGTTGACCACAATGACATCGCTCATCGCTTTAAAGCGTTCTAAATCACGTTCTAGCGGTAATCCATGCAGCTTACTTTCTTGCATCGTTGGCTCGTATATCAAAATATCAGCATGTTCTCTTAATAATTCAATCACATCAAAGATGGCAGATTCGCGGTAATTATCAGAATCTTTCTTCATCGTCAAACGATAAATGCCAATCGTTTTCGGATGTTTTTGAAGAATTCTATTGGCGATATGATGTTTTCTTGTATCATTGGCATCGACAACAGCCGTAATGATATTGTTTGGTACACCAGCAAAGTTTGCTTTTAATTGTTTGGTATCTTTTGGCAGACAGTAACCGCCATAGCCAAAAGATGGATTGTTATAATGATTCCCGATGCGTGGATCTAAACCGATGCCATGAATGATCTGCTGAGTATTCAACTGATTGATTTCACAATAGGTATCGATTTCATTAAAAAATGCCACACGCATTGCCAAATAAGTATTGGCAAATAATTTAATTGCTTCGGCTTCGGTAGGCTGAGTTAAGAGCACCGGCACATCCTTGACACAAGTGCTTTCTTTCAACAGTTCTGCAAAAATCCTTGCTTCTTCGCTTTGCTCTCCCACAACGATACGTGATGGATATAAGTTATCATACAAAGCTTTGCCTTCGCGTAAAAATTCAGGAGAAAACAGAATACGCTGTGTCTGATATTTTTCTCTGACTTTTTTGACATATCCTACCGGTATCGTTGATTTGATAACAATGCTGCCATGTCGGTTATATGCGAGTGCCTCTTCGATTACACTTTCAACGGCACTTGTATCAAAGTGATCTTGTTGATCATCATAATTGGTCGGTGTTGCAATGACAATGTAATCAGCATCACGATAGGCCTCTTGCGCATCATTGGTTGCTCTTAAATGCAATTCTTTTTCTTGAAAATAAGTTTCCATTTCTGCATCTTTAATCGGCAATATGCGATGATTGATCATATCCACCTTTTCCGGAAGGATATCATAAGCAACTACCTCATGTTTTTGAGATAAGAGAACCGCAATGGAAAGTCCCACATATCCCGTACCGGCAACGGCAATCTTCATAGTCTGATCTCCCTCCTTTTTTTATTATAAAAATAAACAAAAACATTACAAATTGTATAATACAGGCTCTTTATTGCATGATAGTTCATGATGTTACGATACAGACGATAATGATACTTCAGCAATTTTACTTTTGATCCTGAAGATAAGGAACGTTCAACAATGCGATAGTACGCTAAGTCCTCATCCAATAAGCGACCCCATTGGCATTTTTCTAATATTTTCAGCCATAATGCATCATCATTGCGTTTATCTAATCGCTCAATTTGAATCAAGCCTACTGCTTTGGCATGATACATGACACTTAAACAACCGATGGAGCAGCCTAATAAGGCTCTATGAAAGGAAAGCTTTTCTGGTGCGATCCTGCGAATATGTAACGCTTGTCCTGCTTCATCTATTAAGGAATAATGGTGATAACAAAAGGCTACTTGCGCTTCTTTCATAAAAGCCAGTTGCTTTTCTAGCTTCTCTGGTTTCCATAGATCATCTGCATCCAGAAATGCGATATAGGCTCCCTTCGCTTCCCTTATTGCCTTATTGCGGGCAAGGGATGCTCCGCCTTTTTCCGGTAATATGAAAAATTTGATTCGGGCATCTTGGGCTGCAAATGCCTTTACGATTTCTACCGTATTGTCCGTAGATAAATCATCGACAATGAGCATTTCCCAATGTTCATATGTTTGCGCCTGTACACTTTTAATTGTTTCTGCTATAAAGTTTTCTCCATTGTAGGTTGGCGTTACAATGGATATCAAATCTTTCATATTACTCACCCTTTACTTCTTACATACCGCAATGATCGTTTGAAAACATAATTGTAAATCATAAAAAAAACTGAATTTTCTTAAATAATCTAAATTGTATTGCATCTTTTTAGGTAAAATAACGCTTTGATAAGCCTTATCTATTTCCTGCTCACTATACGCAGATAATATCTTTTCTTCATCTTTGAAGCGAATACTTGCTAATGAGGTAATACCTGCCGGCATTAATAAAGTCGCATACATCTCCTCGTCATAGCATTCCACATACTTAAGAACTTCGGGACGTGTACCCACAAATGTCATATCACCTTTTAAAACATTCACCAGCTGTGGCAATTCATCCAAACGATATTTTCGTATCTTTTTTCCTATTTTGGTAATACGCATATCATTTTGCGTAGTTACCAATGCTCCCATTTGCTCACCATGATCTGTCATCGTACGAAATTTATATATGGTAAATGGTCTATAGAACTGTGTTATGCGTGTTTGCCGATATAAAACAGGACCACAAGAATCCCTTTTAATTAAGATCGCCAGGATCAAAAAGAGCCAAGATAAAACAACAAGCAGCACGACTGACAGACAAATATCAAATACTCTTTTCCATAGCAGACTTGCTGTTTTCTTTTTTATTATATCATAATAAGGCAATACCTTATCATTCTTCATCTTCTCAGGCAAATCCTCCCATTGCTTTAACCGCATGTATATTCCTCCAACACCTCTTTATAATTGCGGATAATATATTCCACCTGCCCATCCTGTAAAGAACTATATAGAGGCAGGGTGATTTCATTTTCATACAATTCACATGCATTTGGATAATCTTCCCTTTTAAAACCTAAATGCTGATAGGCGCTTAACATTGGCAATGCCTTATAATGCACATTGCAGCTGATTCCCCTTTCAGCCATTGCCATAATAATCTCATTACGCTGTTGTTCACGGATGCCTTTGATTCTTGTTATATATAAATGTCCGGAGGATTGATGATTGGCATCCTTATGATTTAATAAGAAAATGTTTTCACTTTTTAAGTGTTGATTATAATATTGAATGATTTCATGTCGGCGTGCCAACATTGCATCATAGCGACGTAATTGTGCTAACCCTAATGCCGCATGCAGATCCGTCATATTACATTTAAATGTCGGCGCAACGATATCATATTCCCAAGCACCTGATTGGTTTTTATGCAATGCATCTTTCGTCTGCCCATGCAAAGACAATAATTGATATTGCTGATAAATCCACGCATCCGCAAAACCAGGCACCGGTTTCCAAGTGACAGCTCCTCCTTCCGCAGTCGTTAAATTTTTAACCGCATGAAAGGAGAATATTGTAAAATCTGCCCAATCCCCTGCTTTTTTACCCTTTTTCACTGCCCCAAAACCATGTGCACAATCCGCTATGATGATGGGTTGTGTAAATGCTTTTTGGATAGGCGTGCTTGGCGTATAAAAGTGACGGACTTTCGCTATTTCTTCATAAAGTTTTTCATAGTCACATAAGACACCACCCAAATCCACAGGAATGATGGCTTTTGTCTTTTCATTCACAGCCGCTGCAACGCGGGCATAATCCATTTCAAAGCTATCTTTGGCCATATCGATCATAACTAAAGTAGCACCGACATGACAAATTGGGCTACAGGTTGCGGTATACGTATAGGCGGGAACGATAACTTCATCTCCTGGACCTATTCCTAATAAATATAAGGTCATTTCTAATGCGGATGTCGCTGAATTCAAACAGACAGCACGCTTTGTTTCACAATATGCAGCAATTCCCTTTTCCAATTCCTTTGTTTTCGGACCGGTCGTAATCCAGCCTGATTTCAACGTATCAATTACTTCCTTTATTTCACTTTCCGTAATATCGGGTGGTGAAAATGGAATATTCATTTTTTTCAAGTTCTCATTCATACATTTTCCATTCCTTCATTCGCAATGACGTTTAACATAACCTCGCGATATTGCTCCTTGCTTAAATTATCGAGTAACGCTTTGCTTAACGTTTTTAATTTTTCTTCAACTTCTTCTTTCGTGATTCCCATCACATTGTTTTTAAATATTAAATCGTTTTTCGTTTTTACGGTTACTTCTCCATCCAACCGCAATTCTTCAAACATCTTTTCCCCAGGACGCAGTCCTATCTCAATGATATCAATATCTTCATAAGGACGCAACCCGGACAGGCGAATCATTTTCTCTGCTAAATCCAATATTTTTACCGGTTCTCCCATATCTAAAACAAAAATTTCCCCTTTATCCGCATAAAAACCGGCCTGTAACACCAGTTGCGCAGCTTCTGGTATCGTCATAAAATAGCGAATGATCTTTTTATCGGTAATGGTAAGGGGACCGCCTTCCGCTATCTGCTTTTTAAAAATAGGGATGACAGATCCATTAGAGCCTAATACATTGCCAAAACGCACAGCTGCCATTTTGGTGATACCATTATCACCATAAGCCTGTGTGATCATTTCCGTCATGCGTTTTGTCGCCCCCATGACATTTGTTGGATTTACCGCCTTATCTGTACTAATCATGATAAAGCGTGAAACTTTATTTTTTATACACACCTGAATGAGAGAATGGGTGCCAAACACATTGTTTTTTATAGCTTCTTGAGGACGTGTTTCCATAAGGGGCACATGTTTATGTGCGGCAGCATGAAAAACGACATTGGGCTTATATTGTTTAAATAGCTCATCCATCGCCGTATAATCACGAATCGAGGCAATCAGCGATATGATTTCAATCTTATCATTTAGTTTACCATGCATGCGATTGCGGTTAAACTCCTGTTCCAACATATAAAGGGCATTTTCATTGATATCAATCATCAATAGACGAGCAGGTGAAAACTTTACGATCTGCCGACATAATTCAGAACCGATAGAGCCGCCTGCACCTGTCACGGCAATCGTGCGATTGGTGATATAAGAACCGATTTCTTCTTGTTCTAAATGGATTTCTCCACGGCCTAGTAAATCCTCAATGGAAATATCTTCAATTGGATACGCTTTTTCATCATCTTCTAATAATGTTTCCGCTTCTTTCATAATCTTTGTTTTTAATTTCAAAGACTGGCAGATATCGTTCATGCGTCGAATTTCTGCTTTCGATGCACTTGGTATTGCGATATATGCTTCATTCACTTTATATTTATTGACGATTTCCGGTAAATCATACGTACTGCCTAATACGGTATATCCGCTAATCATCTTATGTACTCGCTGATCATCCACAAAGCCTACAACATTCGCATGCATTTTATCATTTTGTAAAATTTCTTTTAATAATATATAACCACCATCGCCTGCACCGATGATAATGACATTTTTCTTAGGCTCTTCACTTTTTGCCGTATATCTTCTTAACAGACGATATCCTAAACGCACATTAAACATCATTAGGATCGTTAATAATCCAGCCACAAAGACCACACTGATATAAAATCGGTTGATGGAAGTCAATAGGATGAAAATAATTAAGACAATACTTGCACAAATCACAGATAGACTAATACGAAACGTCTCAATCAAGCTAATGTATTTCCATAAACTCTTATGAATCTTAAATGCAAAAAAACTAATGGCATAGACGATTAAAATAACAAACAGAGCCATTAGAACTTTCATTATATCTATTTGACCGACAGAATCAAAGTCAAAATCAATTTTAGACCAATAAGCTAAAAAAAAGGAAACGACTACGATAAACAAATCTACCATGCATAATACGAATTCACGATGTTTTATATAAAAAGGATTCTCAAATATAATATCCAGCATATAAACACTCCTTCTTAATGCATTTATATATACATAACCTATAGTATTATAATACTTAATATAATAACTTGCAATCATTTTTACGATTGTAAATAGGAAGACAGGAATGGGCTAAAAAGCCCATTCCTGTTATAAGATTAAGAATAAATGTTTTAAATCATGTTCATTTTTAGGCTTACGATGATCTAAAGCGTCTAGCGAACATGCAAAAGATGGTAGTAAGCATACCTTTCTATTATTCCTGTTGAGCAAATTGTGCATTGTATAATTTCTCATAAAACCCTTGTTTTTTCATCAATTCCTCATGTGTTCCCTGTTCTACGATATCCCCATGTTGAATGACTAAAATCAAATCCGCATTGCGAATCGTACTTAAGCGATGGGCTATCACAAAGCTGGTTCTTCCCTTCATCACCTTGCGCATAGCATCCTGCAACATTTTTTCCAAACGGGTATCGACACTAGAAGTCGCTTCATCAAGAATTAATATCTTAGGGTCTTTTAAGATGGCTCTGGCAATCGTAAGAAGCTGTTTTTCACCTTGTGAGATATTATTCGCTTCTTCATTGATAATACTATGGTAACCATCTGGCAAGGTGCGAATAAAGTGGTGGACATTGGCCATTTTTGCCGCATCGATGATTTCATCCTTACGGGCATCTAAGCGACCATAACGGATATTATCATAAATAGATCCCTGAAATAACCAAGTATCCTGCAACACCATCCCAAATAAGGAACGTAATTCACCACGTTTCATATCACGAATATCCATACCATCAATCTGAATTCTGCCGCCTTTTACATCATAAAAACGCAGCAGCAGATTGATCAAGGTCGTCTTACCGGCGCCGGTCGGACCGACAATGGCAACCATTTGCCCATGCTTCACTTGGATATTCAAATCCTGCATCAGTGTTTCTTCATGATAACCAAAGTTCACATGTGAGAAACAAACATCTCCGCGAATTGTTGACACATCTTTTGTCACAACTGCTTCTGGTACTTCTTCCTCTTCTTCTAAAATATCTAACACACGCCCGATGGCCGCAAATGCCGATTGCAATTGAGAAGATAAGGATGATACTTGAGATAAAGGATCATTTACCTGCCATATATAACGGATAAAGGCCTGTAATTCACCGGGATCAAAATGACCAGCCAAAGAACGCAAAGTTCCCATAATGGCGATCACACCAATCACAATATACGTAACCAAAGAGTTTAATGGTTGGATTGCACTGGACACAAATTGTGCCTTACAGGCATTGTTACGTAATTCTTCATTTAAACGTTTAAATTCATCAATCGATGCTTCCTGTCGATTGTATAAGAGGATTTCATTATAACCGGTATACATCTCGGTAATTGCCCCATTCAAATTCCCCAAAGCATTTTGTTGTGCCGCAAAACGTTTCTGCGAATGGCGAACAATCGTAATGGTGATAAGCAGCATCCCCGGTATGATCAATACTGCCGTACAAGCCATGACTACATTCAAACGAAACATCATAACAAGGGCTAATAAGATGGTTAACACACCGGAAATGATCTGTGAAAAGCTTTGTTGAAAAGCATTGGATATCGCATCTACATCATTGGTAATACGGCTCAAGATATCGCCATAATGATGAGAATCAAAATAGCGCACAGGCAATTTCCGTATCTTATTTTGCAAAGCATCACGTAAATCCTGCATAGCATTTTGGATGGCATTGGTCAAATAAATAACACTTAATGCCTGGCCAATCGTTTTAACAAGATAAACGCCTACTAAGGTTACCATGATGGAGAAGATGCGCTCAAAGCTTATCGCCACATGCTGTAGATCACTTGCTCGTTTCACATCGGCATATAACACTGAGGTAATATTTCCTTCAATGGAAGGGGCGATGACCATCCCTGCCGTGGATACGACAATCATGAGAATAGCAAAGAGGAAGGCCCTTTTATAGGGAGCCACAAAGGCTCCAATACCACGTAAGGAATCTAGGAATTTTCGTTTAGTCGTCTTCATATGCCAATTCCTCCTCACTTAGCTGTGATAAAGCAATTTCATGATAAATCGCACAGCTTTTTAATAATTCGCGATGCGTACCGATACCAACGACTTCTCCTTCATTCAGCACGACGATACGATCTGCATCCATGATGGAAGAAATACGCTGTGCCACGACCATGACAATAGCATCCCTTGTTTCCTTCTTTAACTCTTTCCGTAATGTTGCATCTGTCTTAAAATCAAGAGCGGAAAATGAATCATCAAAAATATAGATATCCGGTCTTCTGATTAATGCTCTGGCAATTGATAATCGCTGTTTCTGACCACCGGAGACATTGGTTGCCCCTTCACTGATTTTTTCCTTCAAACCATGTTCTTTTTCCATGATAAAATCATATGCCTGTGCTACTTTTATCGCATGAAGAATCTCTTCTTCACTGGCATCTGGCTTGCCAAAACAGATATTATCTTTGATGGTTCCGGAAAACAACATCGCTTTTTGCGGAATGACCCCTAATTTTGCACGCAGAGCAAACACATCATAATCCTTGACATCAACTCCATCGATACGAATCTGTCCCTCACTCACATCATAAAACCGTGGAATCAGATTAATCAACGTACTTTTACCACTTCCCGTACTCCCGATAAAGGCAATCGTCTCTCCCTTTTGGGTCGCAAAACTGACATGTTTTAAAACCGGCTCTTCTCCATCCGGATATACAAAGGTCACATCATCAAAGACAATGCTGCCTGCTTCATTGCCTTGGCAAACCCCCTGTTTGGGATTTTGTATCAAAGGCTTTGTCGTAAAGACTTCCGTAATACGTTTCGCACTTACCTCTGCTCTTGGATACATCATGAAAACCGTGCAAAACAGCATGATTGAGAACATGGCATGGAATAAATAATCCATGAACGCTACCAGTTGCCCGACTTGCAGATTACCATCCGCAATCAAAAGACTTGCCACATAGAAAATGCATAAGCCTGCAACATTCATCAGCATAAAGAAAATCGGTGAGGTCAACGACATCAGCTTAAATAGTTTTTTTGAATAACCGGTAAAGTCATGGTTACATGCATTAAAACGTTCTTGTTCATACCCATCGTTATCGAAACTGCGAATCACGCGAATACCACTCAGATTTTCCCGTGAAATCCGATTGAGTGTATCTAAAGAGCGCTGTTGCTTTTCACTGATTGGCTTAGAAATCTTAGCGACGATAAACACTCCGAAAATAATCAGTGGAATCGTTGCCGCAATAATACCGCTTAATGGTAACGATGCTCTAGCGGTCATGATAAAGCTGATAATAAACATCACCGGTGTCATAAGCGCTGTACGCAATAATACATTAACAAACATCTGAATCTGAAATGCATCATTGTTTGTTCTGGTGATCATACTGGATATTCCAAACTGATTAAATTCATGAGCCGTAAACTGCTGCGCTTTGCGAAAGATATCATTACGGATATCTCTTGTGATCGCCGTCGATATTCTTGCACAACAATAGCCTAAAAGAATTGTTCCGGCTACCCCCAGAATGGAAATTATCAGAATGACAAGTCCCATCTGATAGATATAATCTTGATCCTGCTGCATGACGCCGACATCGATCATTTGTGCGACGATTGTTGGTATTCCCAGTTCTACCAAGGCAAAGCCAAAGACTGATAATACATTGATAAAAAACAGCAGCTTATAGTTTTTTAAATAATGTAATATTAATTTCATGTCACCCCTTCTTTCCTTTATAAGCTTTATCATCATAAACTATAAGGTTACCTTATAGTCAAGTCTTTTTTCATGGATTCGCTCATCTTCTCTTCCTTTTTCATCATCCTCCTTCCTCTTGTTCATGCAATTTTCATCCGTTTTTTTCCTCTTATTCATCCTTCATTAGCATTGTTACCCTATAGGTTCGTTTCTTTCTTCATCTCTTTCCGAAAATAGCCGTTCAATTATTTTTCGAAAAAAAAAGCAGTAAGCAAAGCCTCTTTCTTTCGTATACACCCTCTTGCGAACCCCCCCTATTTCTAGTATAATGGCAAACAAAAAGCAGCAATGCACTTACAATAGCGAAATAGTGCATCACTGCTGGTCTTTGTCTAGTATCTTACATATGCTTAATGTTTAAATAATCCACCAAAAGAGCAATAAACTCCTTGTTTGTAGGACGAGCTTTACGGCCGTCAATCGTGTTATGAAAAATACGCATGATTTCTTCCGTGTTGCCGCGTAGCCAAGTAATTTCAATAGCAGCACGGATCACGCGTTCTACGCTTTGCATAGAAGTTTGATGGCGCTCTGCAATTGTTGCGTATACACCATCCATCATATGGTCTAGCAATGAAGCATCATGATAAACCATATGTATAGCTTCCCTTACGTAATAAAAGCCTTTGACATGTGCAGGCATTCCAATATCGCGAAGGACATCAGTAATTTCCATTATAATTGCTTTTTTTGTTTCTTTGATCATTCTATGTTTCCCCCTCGTATACGCTAGACAAAGACCAAAGTTACTATATGAATTTTAAGGTATAAATAAAAGTCGATATACGTCGATTATTGAAATTTCCAGAAAATCAATTTTTCATTATACATATACCGTAACTATCCCTATATCTGTAACTATTTATAGCCACTTTCGGGATATTGACGTCCTTTGACACTTATACTATCATATACAAAAGAGCAAAGTTCAGCGCGAATGGAGTAGAATTATGAAGAAAAAGAAGAACTATTTAACAGCCGGAGAATTTGCGAAAATCTGTGGAGTAGCCAAACATGTCTTATTTCATTATGATGAAATTCATCTGTTTCAACCGGCTTATAGAGATGAGCATGGCTATCGCTATTATTCGTATCATCAATATGACACCTTTTTGGTTATTACCAATCTGAAAAAGATGGGGATGTCTCTTTCGGCTATTCGAATCTATCTGAAACAACGTGATCCGCAAATGTTTTTACGTTTGTTAGATGAAAAATATGCGGATATTGATTCACAAATCGCACAGCTGGAAAGCATTAAGCGCATGATGAACTGGATGCAGCAAGCAACAACTTCGGCACTTGCACATCAGCATGATGAAATCGGTGTCGTCACATTGCCAAATGCCACTTTATTATGTAGTAAGGACATGGAAAACGCCACAGATCGCAGTTTCGCCAATTATATGGAAGAATATATTCACTTTGTGAAAGAGCATCATATCGCTGTTCAAGAAAGTGTCGGTACGATGGTCAGAATTGAAAATATCCGCAAACAGGATAACTTTAATTTTTCCTATCTCTATCAGATCGTTGCCGAATATGACCATCAACAATTAAAAAAACGCGCAAGGGGTAACTATTTATGTGGTTGGCATAAAGGCAGTTATCAATACATTCAGCAAACATATGATAAGATGCTGGCCTACACAGATAATAAAGGATATGTGTTAGGTGAATTTGCCTATGAAGAATATCTGATTGCTGATATTGCACAGCGTGAAGAAGATGGCTATGTAACGAAAATATTATTGGAAATTCTATAACTTGTTAAATCAATTTTGTCTCATAGAAGTTGCTCATGCCACCTAAGAAATAAACGAAAAAGCTACTGATTATGCTTCCAAGGAAGGATCAGCAAACAAAACACGCAAAAAAACAGCACATATTTTGTGCTGTCTTGATAACAAATAGTAAGCAGAGAATGCTAGTATCATCCTAAGCATTCCTATTCAATTATTATATATAGAAAGATATCCTACTCGTATTATAGATAATAAGCATTTTATCTCATGTATATGAACTTAATGTGATAAAACATTGAGTGCTTTCTGATAGCAGGCTTCATCAAAAAGATCCGGACAGGTGATGGCATGCTCATGAAATTCATTTTCCATATTTAAATCATCGACAACGATATACTGTGTAATATTGGGATGATCTTTTAGGTATGCTCGAATGGCCGGAGTTTTTAAAAAGCCATAGTCATTGCTTGTGCTATCAACAATGGCATCCTGCAATGCATAAAAGGCAAACAAGGCTTTTAACTGGGGCAGGGTATGCGAGAATTTCCAGGATGAGCTGATAACAATAACAGCATTGCTTTTCTGAATAAGCGTTTTTAGCAGCTGTATTGCACTATGAGCAAACCCATTCTGCGCACAGGCTAAATCATAATCCGATAAATCACGTATCGCTGCACATTGATAATGCTTCACTAGCTGTTCGCGGTCAAAACGAAATGTTGTATATGGGGAAATACGTTTACGACAGGGATATAATACACCATCGATATCAAGGAAGATCACCTTCATACGATCGCCTTCTTTCCCTTTCATTATAACACCAATACATCCATCCTTTTAAAACTCTTTTTGTTTCATAAGATGCATGGAAGATAGGGCACTGATCAACAGAATAAACAAAGCGCCAAGAAAGCTTACAGGCAATAGCCAGTCTTTGAAATCATGCAGGAAGATAAAGAAATTTTGGGGCAATATACCGCCAATATGCGAAATGACAAAACTACCCAAAAAGCCTAACAGCATGAAACAGATTATAATCAATACGCGTGCTTTCATAGAGCCGTATTTGATGATCATAGGCAGCATGATGGCATTTAAAAACAGCATTGCTATGGCAACTCCACAGCATTCAGCAAGAAATCCAGACAATTCAACCGTTTGAAAATGTTCTTGTGAAAACATTAAGATCAGTGCGCCTAAAACCATCGACAACAGCATACTGGCAAAGATGCAGACCAGTGCTAACACATATTTAGAAATCACCATATCTTTACGATTGATGGGGAGGGTCATCGCAAAGCTGTCAAAATTACTTTGTTCATCATAAGCAAAGGCGCTGATTGTCGCAAACATACCGATAAAAGCCGGCAGAAATTGTAGCATTCCTAAAGAATGTTGGCTATAGGATATAACAATCGCTAAGATCGGTAAAATCGTATAAATACGGAAAAGCGTTGCTAAATTATAAATATCCTTTAAAATTAATCCTTTCATGCTATTTTTCTCCTTTCACCATAAACACCAAAATATCTTCTAAACTTGCTGGATCCATAACGGCATTCGGATGCTGAAGCATCACACGCTGACGATCTTTTACCAACACATCAACAGCAAACGCATTCACGCGATAGGCAAGATAATCGTGATGATCCAATTTCATCAGCTCTTCCTTCGTACAATGCCAGATGCCATAAGTATCTAATAAGGCATCCTTTTCCGTACTCAATAACATTTTTCCTTCATGTAGAAAGGTAACATAGTCACAGCATTTTTCAATATCGGATGTAATATGACTGGAAATTAAAACGGCATGCTCTTCATCTTGAATAAAATCTAATAAGATATCTAAAATTTCTTCTCTGGCAACCGGATCAAGACCACTTGTCGCCTCATCCAGTAATAACAGCTGTGCTTGATGAGACAAGGCAATCGCTATTTGCAGCTTCATCTTCATGCCGCGCGAAAACTGTTTATTGCTTTTATCAAGCGGTAAACGAAATTCCTTTAGATAGTTGTGAAATGCTGTTGTATCCCATTGTTGATAAATGGATGACAGCACTTTATCCATCTGTTGGGGCGTCATGTTTTCGGGAAAGCTGGCTTCACTGAACACCGTACCAATCTTTTCTTTAATGTTTCGCTCATCTTCACTTAAGGATGAATGAAATATTTCCACTTGCCCTTCATCCACATGAATCATACCTAAAATGGTCTTTAACAATGTGGTTTTTCCTGCACCATTCTCGCCAATCAGTCCCATAATACAGCCCTTTGGTAAAGCTAATGTTATATCTTGCAGACAAAAACGTCCATAATTCTTTGTTACATGCTGCATTGATAGTATGTGTTCCATACGTTATTCCTCCTTGTATAGAAGTGTCATAATATCCAGCAGTTCTTCCAGTGTCATGCCATTCATTCTGGCTGTTTCACACGCTTTTTCTAAAAGTGCTTCGATCTGCCGATAACGTTCTTCACGAATCAATTCTTTATCTTTTCCTGCCACAAAGCTGCCTTTGCCAGTGATGGTTTCAATGAACCCTTCTTTTTCTAATTCCTCATAAGCACGCTTTGTTGTGATTACCGAAATACGAAGTTCCTTTGCTAGCGTTCGCATTGATGGAAGAGCGTCCCCTTCTTTCAAGACATCTGTCATGATCAGCTGCTTGATCTGTGCGACGATTTGTTCATAAATCGGTTTCCCACTGGAATTGCTGATGATGATATTCATAAACTACCTCCCGGGTGTCAATATTGTATATATTGACTATATACAATATAACACCGTGTATATCGTCTGTCAACAGGTATGAGAAAAAAAACCTTGCCCATACTAACACATGCAAGGAGGTTTGATCATGGATATGAATCTTTATGGAAAAGTAGCATTGGTGAGTGGCTGTTCCCAAGGCTTAGGCTATCATGCTGCACTTGCCTTAGCGAAACAAGGAGCAGATATCTTTGGCGTCAGTATCGGCGATGACAGTTCTCTGAAAAAAGCAATCGAGGCAACCGGTCGTAACTATCATTCTTTTACTATATCCTTAACAACACCAGGAGCTATCCATCAGGTGATGAAAGAGGCTTTAGCAGCCTATGGGCATATTGATATATTATTAAACTATGCGGCAATTTTAAAAAAAGAAGAAACTTTAGAACTAACCAAACTGGAATGGAACAGTGCTTATGATATTAATGTAAGTGCAGCCTTCTTTCTCTCCTTAGAAGTCATACGACAATTCCAAAAGCAAGGACATGGCGGAAAAATTATTAACGCCACCGGCATTTTGCCAAGACATACCTCAGCGTATTGTGCTTATGCCATCAGTAATGGTGCCATTGAGGCCATGACGCGTTATCTGGCAATGGAATTTGGCAAAGATCAGATACAGGTAAACGCCATTCAATATGGTTTCATGAGCTGTGGCAGTACGTTGCAGGGCGAAAAAGAAGAATGGGATACTTCTTTATTAACAGCAATCCCTATTGGCAGATGGGGAATGGATCAAGATAGCGATGGACTTGTTACCCTGTTGGCAAGCGATGCTTCTAATTATATCACAGGAGTTTGCATTCCGGTGGATGGCGGTTATTCCATATAACGCACTGATGAAAAACAGTTATGAAGAATAGAGGATTATCATACGGTAATCCTTTTTTTATACAACACATCTAACAAATTGAATGATCAGATCGCAATGTATATTGTGCATCATGAAAACAACAATGATAAACTTTATCAAATTTACGATGACAACTAGCAAACGCATCGTTCTTTCAGTTACTTGATAAGCTGTTTGAAAACAAAGGCAAAGATTAATCTTTATTTGCTATGGATAAGGAAGCTAACGGATGAAAAAAGCGAACAATAAAACTAGCAGAATGCCAGAAAGTAAGGCTAATACTAAAACAGCATAGGCCATGATTATATCCTTTTGTTCTGGTTTCATCAAAACCACCTCTATGCTTATGTATGCCGCTTTTTATGCTTACGTATAGGCAGATTAAAGAAAAATTATAATATTTTATGGAAAAATATTGCTTTTGTTTCATCTTTCTAATTTTACCTTTTCTATCCGTTATAATAGGTAAATAAAGGGAGGAGGAGATCTTATGGTGGGAAACTACGGGGAAATTATAAAAGAAGCCTTAGCGATCAATAATATGACGCAAAAACAACTAGCAAAAAAGCTCCATTTATCCCCGCAGACAATCAACAGCCTGCTGCAGGGAAGGACATCCATACGCTTAGATGACTTTTTCATGATTGCGGAAATACTGCACTTAGATCCAGGTAAAATTTTTACTACCGATAATGAAGATGCAAAAGCCATTGATGCCTATTTATCCGCAGCAATTCACAAACTGGACGATTATCAGCGTGAATTAATTTTAGCATTATTACGCTATTTCCATCATGTAAACAAACGTTTAAAATAGGCTGTGACAACTATGCACAGCCTTTCTTTATGATAGCAATGGGAAAACCAAATCAACTAGATATACCATAATACAAGCAGCCACTGCCACACTTAACAATCCCTTACCTTTGTATGCCAGATATAAGGCTATCAAACAACCGGCAGTAGATGCCAGAACACTGCCTCCGCTGGTAAAAATGGCTGGAAAGGTCATTGCGCCTAACACCGCATAAGGTACATAGAAAAGAAATGATTTTATAAAAGGACTTTTGATTTCCTTCTGAAAAAAAGTCAAGGGCACCATACGAATCAGATAGGTTACCAGTGCCATAACAACCATATAAGGAAGATAGTTATTCATGAGACACCTCCTCCACCGGGAACAGCCAAGCGCCAAAGCCGGCAGCACAAACGGTGCAGATAATAATAACAAAACCGGAAGAGATCGGTAAAAAGGAAGCACATGCTGAAAAGAGGCAGCTCAGCGCTATCGCTAAGATCAAAACTTTGCGAACACTCTTTAACTTTTTGGCGGGAGGAATGATAATGGCTAAAAACATACCATAAATCGCAATACCTAAAGCACTTCGCAGACTTTCCGGCATTAAAGTGGTAAATGCTCCGCCTAACAAAGTTCCCATTGTCCAGCAGAAAACAGGAAATAGGATAAGACCAGACATATACCATTTTCCTACTCTTTCATAGGTAGAGCTTGCTAAAGCAAATATTTCATCGGTAACACCATAAGCAATCAAAGCTCGCTCATATGTTTTCATATGCTTGTCTACCTTCTGTGTTAAAGATAAGGACATTAAGGCATAGCGTAGATTAATGATAAATTGCGATAGCGCCAATTCTAGTAAAGAAGCACTCTCCAACATCAAAGATAAGGCACTGAATTGTCCGGCACTGGTAAGATTGGTGAGCGATATCATTACAGCTACCTCTACAGGAACTCCATTGGAAACCGCCATCATACCAAACGTAAAGGATACAGATAAATATCCTAAGCCAATCGGAATGCCATCTTTTAATCCCTGTGAAAAATGATTTTCAACAACTTCCATATCCTCACTCCCCTTATTCTTTAGGCATTATTATACAGGAAAGCAGATGGATTTTAAAGTGTGAATTTTAAGCCAAAAGTCTTTCATAAGAATGTCGTTTCTTTTCCGATGCAAATTACAAAATGTTTTGTTATCGAATGCATGGATGAATCATATAAATAAATATCCACCAGCTTAGCTGGTGGTTTTTACGTAATCGCCCCAAGGGGCTCAGATTCAGGCTACGCTTACCAG